>JANNEX010000076.1:0-4802 GCA_031379155.1 Rubrivivax sp. | reverse complement strand
GGCAAGATCACCAACATCGCCGACTACGGCGCGTTTGTGGAAATCGAACCCGGCATCGAAGGCCTGGTGCACGTCTCCGAGATGGACTGGACCAACAAGAACGTCGCTCCCGCCAAGGTCGTCACCCTGGGCGAAGAAGTCGAAGTCATGGTGCTCGAGATCGACGAAGACAAGCGCCGCATCAGCCTGGGCATGAAGCAGTGCAAGGCCAACCCCTGGGAAGAGTTCAGCAGCAGCGTCAAGCGCGGCGACCGCGTCAAGGGCCCCGTCAAGAGCATCACCGACTTTGGTGTCTTCATTGGCCTGACCGCTGGCATCGACGGCCTGGTGCACCTGTCTGACCTGTCCTGGCATGAGCCGGGCGAGACGGCGGTGCGCAACTTCAAGAAGGGCCAGGAAGTGGAAGCCCTGGTGCTGGCCGTGGACGTGGAACGTGAACGCATCAGCCTGGGCATCAAGCAGTTGGACGTCGACCCCTTCACCAGCTTCACAACGCTGAATGACCGTGGCGCCATCGTTGACGGCAAGGTCAAGAGCGTGGACCCGCGCGGCGCCGAGATTCAGTTGAACGAAGACGTCACCGGCTACCTGCGTGCTTCCGAGATCAGCCGTGACCGCGTCGAAGACGCGCGCCTGCTGCTCAAGGAAGGCGACGATGTCAACGTCATGGTGATCAACGTCGACCGCAAGATGCGCTCGATCCAGTTGTCCATCAAGGCCAAGGACAACGCAGAAGAGCAGCAAGCCATGCAAAAGCTGTCGCAAAGCAACGAGCGTGAAAACGCCGGCACCACCAGCCTGGGCGCCTTGCTGCGCGCCAAGCTGGACAAGGGCAACGAGTAAGTCTGCCCTGCCCCGCCGGCCTTGCAGCTTTGCAGGGCCGGCGGGTCTTTCAGGTGTCTTGCCTGCGCATGTCTGTGTTTTTGGTCTTGCAGTTTTTGGCCGACCCACGATGACCCGATCCGACCTTGTCACCCGCCTGGCCGAACGTTTTTCGCAGCTCACGCAGCGCGACACCGAGTTCGCCGTCAAGACCATCCTGGACGCCATGTCTGACGCGCTGGCGCGCGGCCACCGCATTGAGATTCGCGGCTTCGGCAGCTTCTCCATCAACCGCCGCCCGCCCCGTGTGGGACGCAACCCGCGCAGCGGCGAGCAGGTCACCATTCCTGAAAAACTGGTGCCCCACTTCAAGCCCGGCAAAGCGCTGCGCGAAGCCGTGGACGTCCAGGCTGGCCAAGACGTTCGCGGTGACTGAACGCCTGCGTCGCTGGCGCTTCTAGAATTGGCGCCACATGCGCCTTATCTCCTGGCTGCTTCGCGCCTTCATCTTTTTCACGCTGTTCGCCTTTGCGCTGAACAACCAGCAAGTCGCCACCGTGCACTGGTTCTTTGGCGTGCAGTGGCGCTCGCCCATGGTCATCGTCGTGCTGGCGGCCTTTGCTGCAGGGTGCGCGGTGGGCGTGCTGGCGATGCTGCCCAGCCTGTGGCAGAAGTGGCGCAAGCGCCAACGCTCAGCCAGCCCCTCCGTGCCGACGCCGTCGCCGCTCACCACGCCGCCCAGCAGCGTGCTGCCCTCGGAATTTGGCCCCGCCCACGCCGCGCAACATCCACCCCGTGTTGGCCCTTGACTTGAAACCCGCCGCACATGGAATTTGACCTGCAGTGGCTGCTCATTGGCCTACCCGTGGCTTTTGCTTTGGGTTGGATGGCCTCCAGGCTGGACCTGCGCCAACTCAAGCGCGAACGCGACGACTCACCGCGCGCCTATTTCAAAGGCCTGAACCTGCTGCTCAACGAACAGCAAGACGAAGCCATCGACGCTTTCATCCAGGCGGTGCAGAACGACCCCGACACGACCGAGCTGCACTTCGCCCTGTGCAACCTGTTTCGCCGCCGCGGCGAGTTCGAGCGCGCCGTGCGTGTGCACCAGCACCTGCTGGAACGTGGCGACCTCAAGGCGGCTGAACGCGACCGCGCGCAACTGGCGCTGGCGCAAGACTTCATGAAGGCCGGCCTCTTTGACCGCGCCGAAGCGGCCTGGCGCGCACTCATTGGCAGCAGCTATGACAGTGAGGCGCAGCTGGCCTTGCTGTCGCTGTTTGAGCGCTCGCGCGAGTGGGCGCAGGCCGCCGACGTGGCGCGCCGGCTTGAGCAAAAAGGCCTGGGCAGCTTCGCCACCCGCATCGCCCACTACGAGTGTGAGCAAGCCGAGCTGGCCGACTCAGCAGGCGACAGCGCCGCTGCACTGGCTGCCTTGCAGCGCGCGCAACAAGCCGCGCCGCAGTCAGCCCGGCCTGGCGTGCTGGCGGGACAGCGCTTGCGCCAGCAAGGTGACCACGCCGGCGCGGTGCAAGCCTGGGACCAATTGCGCGCCAGCCATCCTGCTGCCTTTGTATTGGTGGCGGCTGACTATGCCGCGTCGGCGCAGGCCAGCGGCCAGGCCGCACGCGCCCACGACACGCTGGCCGTCGCGCTGCAAGACTTGCCGGCCATAGAACTGCTGCAAGCGCTGGAGCAAGTCGACGGCTCTGGCGCTGCGCAGCGCCTGCCACGCCTGTTGGCCCATCTCAAGGCCCATCCCAGCCTGTCGGCAGCACAACTGCTGTTTTCTCTGGCGCCCGAAGACTGGACCGACGAAGCACGCACGGCCCTGCGCGACGCGGTGGCGCGCGCCGCCAGGCCCTTGCAGCGCTACCGCTGCGGCGCCTGCGGCTTTGAGGCCCAGCACTACTTCTGGCAGTGCCCGGGCTGCCTGAGCTGGGACAGCTACCCGCCCCAGCGCATTGATGCGCTGTGAAACGCTCATCGCATAGACGCGCTTTGAGTCGACTGATTACCTGCGCAACTGCTGCTCAAACAGCGTCAACACATCATTGCGCGAAGGCACCTGCCCGCGGCCACCGATGCTGGCCACGCGGCCTGAACCCGTGATGCCGGCCAACCCCGGTTCGTGGTCGCAGTAGATGCCCAGTGTGGGTCTGCCTAACGCTGCAGCAAGGTGGGTCAATCCCGTGTCCAGGCCCACCACCTGCTGCGCGCCAGCCAGCACCGAGGCCATGTCTGCCACGCTCAAAAAAGGCGGCACGTCGCCTTCACAACTGGCGGCAATGCGCTCGGCCAGGGTTTGCTCGTCACTGCGGCCCCAGCAGATCACTGGCATCCAGCCCAATTCCAGCATGCGCCGGCCCAGCGACACCCAATGCCTCTCGGGCCAGAACTTTTCCTTGCGGCTGGCGTTGGGTATGAGCAAGCCGTACTTGGCGCGGGGCGTCCAGGCCGGCGCCGGTGCACGCAGGCCGAAGTCGGGTGCGCTACTGCCCAGCTCATAGTTCAAATGCGCTGCGGCCAAGAGGCGGCAGCGCTGCACCGCGTGCAGGTCGCGCGCCACTTTGGCGCTGCGCCAATACAGCCAAGATGCTGCCGGCTCGCGGACGCTGGTGCGGTCATAGCCCACCACAGGCGAGCCTGACTGACGCGCCCACAGCGCACTCTTGAGCAAGCCTTGCAGGTCCAGCACGGCGTCATAAGTCTCGCGCCGCAACTCGGTACGCAGCGCGCGCATGGCTGCCCAGGTGCTGGCGCTGAACAAGCGGCTGCGCCACTTGCGCCACTGCATGGGGATGACACGGCGCACACCCGGGTGCAGTTGGGGGATGGCCGCAAAAGGCGCCTCCACAAGCCAGTCAATCTGCGCTTGCGGAAAATGCTGAAGGATGTCTGACACCACGGGCATGGCGTGCACCACGTCACCCATGGACGAAGTCTTGACGATGAGGATGCGCGGCGCGGTACTCAAGGCTGTTGGCGTTCTTTGACAAGCTGCGGGTTCAACTGCGCATCGTTGTACATCTTGAACTGTCGGTAGACCTTGAAATAGGCCTTGCCCGTCACTGTGTCTGCCAGCAACTGGTCCAGGCAGCCTGCCAGGTCGGCGCGCTGCTGCTGCAAGCGCGCCAGCTTGACGGCGCTGCTGTCGCGGTGCGCAGCGTCCACGTCGCTGCGCAGCGTTTGCGCCTGCATGGCCTTGATCTTGAGCGCCATGATCGACATACGGTCAATCATGCTGCCCGCCGTTTCGCTGTTCAGGCGCGCACCGGCCGGGGCCGGGGCCAGCACAGCGCTGCTGCGCGCGCTGGCTTCAACCACCACGCCCAAGGCCAGCAGCAGCAGCTCGTCCACGCGCTCGGTGGCGTCGTTGCGCGCCTGGTTAAAGCGGTCGATGGCGCGTTTGTTGGCGGCGATCTCGGCGTCAGCCACCGTGGTGCGCCTCGCCAGGTCTTCTTCGGCCCACAGCAGGCTGTTGTAGCGGTGATTGGCCTGCACCCAAGTCCACGGCGCCGCATCGCGCGGCGCGGGTTCTGCGGCGGGCCACTGCGGCCACGCCAGCAGTGTGTCTTGAAGGGCGACGACCTCGGCAGCGAGTGGGGGTGATAGTGGTGGTGGAAGGCTCATCAATGTCTTGGCGCACCCCAGGTGTGGCCAGGGTGCGATGGCAGAATCGCTGCATTATTCGTCAGAACAGTGCCGCGCCTTGCCGATGCCCACCGACCTCTTTTCCAACGCGCTGGCCCAACACCGCGCCTTGTTCGACCAACTGCCTGCCTTGCAGCCCCAGGCGCAGGCCATAGGCCAGCACCTGGCCCAGGCGCTGAAAGCCGGTGGCAAGCTCATGTTCTGCGGCAACGGCGGCTCGGCCGCCGACAGCCAACACCTGGCGGCCGAACTGAGTGGCCGCCTGGTGGATGACCGACGCCCGTTGGCCGGCCTGGCCTTGTCCACTGACAGCTCTGCCCTGACCT
>JANNEX010000075.1:0-1575 GCA_031379155.1 Rubrivivax sp. | reverse complement strand
CGACTGGCTGTTGCCACTGCGCGCCAAAGCCAACCGTTTTGGCGGCAGCCACGCGCAACGTGACATGTTTTCGTGGACCCTGACCGAAGCCGCCATTCGCCTGGGCAACCGCAGACTGGCCGATGCTTTTGTGGCCGAACGCTTGTCCTGGAAGCCGCAGAGTCCCGTCAATCAAGCTTGGGCGGTGCGCGCAGGCCAACTGAAGGTGGCCACGCAAGCATAGGCCGCGATGTGACTCACGGCCCTCGGACATGCTGGCGCTTGGGCGCCTGACCGAGAACGCCGTGTCTATGCCCGGCCGCACAGGGCACTGAACTCAGCGACTCACTGCGGGCTGCGGGCTGCGGGCTGCGGGCAAAGCGTTGAGCGGGTAACCTGCGGCTGTGTGCCGTGGCGCACAGACGGAGCCCCTGACCCGGCCCCAAGCTGGCGCGCACAACCCCGTGCACAGCCTGGAGCCCCGCCATGAAAATCCGCAACCTCTGCCTCGCCCCCATCAGCGCCGCGCTGGCGCTGGCCTTGGCGCTGCCACTGGCCGGCGCCGTGCAACGCGGCACCTCGGACGGTGGCGTTGCCTTCGTCTCGGGTGGCGCCACTGACGAAGAACTGAATCTGCTGCGCGCCGACCGCAAGAGCTACACCTTCTGGCTGGCCACTGCCGCACTGGGCAGCGGTGCCCACCTGGCAGACGTGAAGGTCCGCATCACCGAAGCCGTCAGCGGCCGCCTGGTGGTTGAGCACAAGATGGACGGCCCGTGGCTGTTTGCCGCGCTGCCAGCGGGCCGCTACGCGGTCGAGGCCACCATCGCCAGCGGCCGTGGCGGTCGGGCCGAAACCCAGCGCATGAGCACCACCATCGGCCATGGGCAAATCCATCAGTCGACGCTGTACTTCGACACCGGTGACCAGACCGAAGCCGATGTGGCCGCCGGCAAGCCAGCTCCGGCACGGCCATAGCGCGTTTTGATTCCCGACGCCTGTGGCAGACGCCACCCTGTCGCAAACCACCACCTCGAATCGCCGCATCGTCCTGAACGCCAGGCCGCGCGGCGCGCCCAAGGGCGAAGACTTTCGTCTGGAGCACGTTGCTGTGCCGCAGCCGGCCGCCGGCCAGGTGCTGCTGCGCACGCGGTTCCTGTCGCTGGACCCCTACATGCGCGGCCGCATGAGCGACGGCCCTTCGTACGCGGCGCCCGTGGCCATTGGCGACGTGATGGTCGGCGCCACCGTGTCGTGCGTAGAAGCCTCCAAGCACAGCGACTTCAAGGCCGGCACGCTGGTGCTGGCCGGCAGTGGCTGGCAGGACTACGCCTTGTCCGATGGCACAGGCTTGCGGCCGCTTTACCCGCAAGACGCGCACCCCTCGCGCGCGCTGGGGGTGCTGGGCATGCCGGGCTTCACGGCATTCATGGGGCTCATCGACATTGGCCAGCCGGTGGCCAGAGAAACCGTGGTCGTGGCCGCCGCCAGCGGGCCGGTCGGCTCGGTGGTGGGCCAAGTCGCCAAGCTCAAGGGCTGCACCGTGGTGGGCATCGCCGGGGGCGCTGACAAGTGCCGTTACGTCGTCGACGAACT
>JANNEX010000060.1:0-9860 GCA_031379155.1 Rubrivivax sp. | reverse complement strand
CGGCTCTTCGGGCTTTGGCTACGCCTTCCTCGACAGCATCACGCACCGCTGGGGCGAACTGGAATTGTTAGACATTGAAGCCGGCACCAATTGGCTGCGCAAAAAACCCTGGGTCGACAGCGGCCGCGTCTTTGCCAGCGGCGGCAGCTACGGCGGCTTCATGGTGGCCTGGATGAACGGCCATGTGAAGCCCGGCCGCTACCAGGCCTACATCTGCCACGCCGGCTGCTTTGACTGGGTGGCCATGTTTGCCGACGACGCCTGGAGCTGGCACGCCAAAGAGCTGGGCGCCTGGTACTGGGACGACATGGCCAAGGTGCATGCCCAGAGCCCACACACGTTCGCCGCCAATTTCAAAACGCCCACATTGGTGATGCACGGCGCACTGGACTACCGCGTGCCTGACGCTCAAGGCCTGGCCTACTACAACACGCTCAAGGCGCGCGGTGTGGATGCGCGGCTGCTCTGGTTCCCTGACGAAAACCACTGGATATTGAAGCCGCGCAACAGCCAGCTTTGGTACGCTGAATTCTTTGACTGGCTCAACAAGCACGACCCCAAGCCCAAGCCCAGGCTGGGGTCAAAGAGGCGCGCGCTCAACCGCCCTTGATGCGCACCGTAAAGGTCACCGAGTAGCTGCCGCCGTCGCCCGCAAAATTCAGCGGCGTCAATGCCGTTTCAGTGGTCACCGTGGGCACGACGAAGCTGCGCGTCTGGATGTACTCATCATTGGCCAAAGACGCTTTGACCAAGGTCGCGATCTTGCCGCGCATGGTCTGCTGCAACTGGCTGCTGGTCAGGTTAGCCCAACTGGCGCCACCGTAAACCATCCACTGGCTCAGGATGAGCGCTTGCAGCCAGCCGCCGCTGGCCAGGTCCGGGTCCCAGTCTTCTTCCAGCAGCGTGACAAAGACAAAGTAGCCGCCAGCCTCGGCCTCGTCAACGATCTGGCGCGTATTGACCGTTTTGCCGCTGTGGAAGGCATCGTCCCAAGCGGGGTCACGCACGCGGATCAGCTTGCCACTGGCTTGTACGCCTGGGGAGGAACTGCGCAGGCCCATGAAGACCATGACGTAGGGGCTGTCGTCGCCGCCTTCGTTGGTCTCGGTCTTGCACTTGATTTGGGTGAGCATGAGTTGTCGCGTGGGCATGAGGGTTCTCCGGGCACATGGCGGGGCAGCACCACACACGCACCCTTGGATGAACAGACGCTGCCAAGGTGCTCAGCCTAGCCCTGGCGGCGGCGGCGATCCATCCCAAGCTCAGGGTACTGCCGACGCCTGTTGTCGCCCGAAAGAGGGCTTGCAAGCGCTGCTCACCGCCTGACACGCGAAGCGGCATGCCACCAAGCGACAATAGCTTCGTCCCTCCATCCACCTGCCGGGGCCCGGCCATGCTGATCGATTTTTTCTTCACCCTGCGCGCCGCCAAACTCAAGGTGTCGGTCAAGGAATTCCTGACCCTGCTTGAAGCGCTGCAAGCCGGCGTCATCGGCCCATCGGTGGACGACTTTTACTACCTGGCCCGCACCTCGCTGGTCAAGGACGAAAGCCAGTTCGACAAGTTCGACCGGGCCTTTGGCGCCTACTTCAAGGGTGTCGAAATGCTGACTGACTTCACCCAGGATGTGCCGCTGGACTGGCTGCGCAAGACGCTCGAACTTGAGCTCAGCCCCGAGCAAAAAGCGGCCATCGAAAAGATGGGCTGGGACGAGTTGATGGAAACGCTGAAGAAGCGTTTTGAAGAGCAAAAAGAACGCCACGAAGGTGGCAACAAGATGATAGGCACCGGCGGCACCAGTCCCTTCGGCGCCTACGGCTACAACCCGCAAGGCATACGCATAGGCCAGGACAAAAGCCGCAACAAAAGTGCCGTCAAAGTGTGGGACCAGCGTGCCTACAAAGACTACGACGACACCAAAGAGCTGGGCACGCGCAACATCAAGGTGGCCCTGCGCCGGCTGCGCCGCTTTGCGCGCGAAGGTGCGGCTGATGAGCTGGACCTGGACGACACCATCCACTGCACGGCGGCCAACGCGGGCATGTTGGACATCAAGATGGTGCCCGAGCGCCACAACAAGGTAAAGGTGCTGCTGCTGATGGACGTGGGCGGCACCATGGACGAACACATCCACCGCGTTGAGGAACTCTTTTCCGCCGCCAAGACCGAATTCAAGCACCTTGAGTTTTATTACTTCCACAACTGCGTCTATGACTTCATGTGGAAGAACAACCGCCGCCGCTTCAGTGAAAAGCACGCCACGTGGGACGTGATACGCAAGTACAACAAAGACTACAAACTGCTGTTTGTGGGCGACGCCACCATGAGCCCTTACGAGATCTTGCAGCCCGGTGGCAGCGTGGAATACAACAACGAAGAAGCGGGCGCCGAATGGATGCAGCGCCTGACGAATGCGTTTCCGAAGTTCGCCTGGATCAACCCCGAACCGCAGGGCGTGTGGCAGTACCGGCAGAGCATTTCCATCGTCCAGCAACTGGTCAAGCAGCGCATGTTCCCGCTCACGTTGGCGGGGCTGGAAGGTGCGATGCGGCTGCTCAGCAAATGAGCCTGGGCGGCCCTGGGGCAGCGCAGGCAAGGGCGCTGCGCGCCGGGGTGTGCGCGCTGTCTTGCCTGCTGTCGTGTTTGATCTTGGCGGGCTGCGCCAGCCTGAAAACGCAAGACCCGCCTGCCAGCAAACCCGATGCGCCGGCCGAGGCCTTCGCGCTGGTCACGCCGCAAGAGTTTGAACAGCAGTCGCCCACGCTGGGTGTGCAAATCCAGATCGAAGCACCGTCTGACTTGAAGGCGCTGCTTGAACGCCACCTGGACCTGGTGCGCCTGGGCCGGCTGGCACGTGAAGATGTTGACGACACCGAGTGGGCGCGCCTGATCGACGCATCACCCTCCCAGGTGCGTGAACTGCTGCAGACCGAAGGCTACTTTGCGCCCACGGTGACGGTGGCGCGAACCCCCGGCCGCGCCAGCGGCCAGGCCGACCAGGTGCGGCTGATCGTCGTGCCCGGCACCCGCGCGCGTGTCGCTCGACTGAACCTGGAAGTTGAAGGTGAACTGGAGCGCGGCGCCAGCGCAGGTGAGCCCTATGCCACGGAGGCGCTGGCGCAGTGGCGCAAGGCCTGGGAGCTGCCGCTGGACAGCGACTTTCGCAACCCGGCCTGGAGCAGTGCCAAGGCGGCTGCGCTGGCGCGCCTGCGCGCCGCAGGCTATGCCAATGCAGCCTGGAACGGCACCAGCGCCGATGTCAACATCGAACGCAACGCCGTGGGCCTGTTCCTGGTGGTCGACAGCGGGCCACTGTTCCGCCTGGGCCGGCTGCAGATTGAAGGCCTGGCGGCGCAGGACGCACAGACGGTGCAGAACCTGGCCTACACCAAACGCGGCGTGCCGGTGGGCGAGGCGCTGTTGCTGGACTTTCAGGAAAGGCTGCAGAAGTCGGGCCTGTTCGAAACCGTCAACGTCACGCTCGATGCCGACCCCGCCCAGGCCGCCGACGCCACCGTGCTGGTGCGTGTGCGTGAAGCACCCTTGCAGACCTACACCGTGGGCCTGGGCATCAGCGCCAACACGGGTGCGCGGGCGTCGGTAGAGCACATCTACCGACGTGTCTTCGGGCTGCCGGCTTCGTCCAAGCTGAAGATAGAAGTGGGTCAAAAACGCCAGGCCTGGGACACCGAAATCAGTGGCCGACCCGATGAACGCCTGTTTCGCAACCTCTTTGGCGGTGCGGTAGAACGCCTGGTGTCGGACAGCGACGTCGTGCTGTCGCAGCGCCTGCGCGTGGGCCGCACGCAGGACACGCAGCGCGTCGAACGTTTGTTTTTCATCGGCGCCGACCGTTCACAGCGCGTCACCATCGCAGGCGACCGCAGCAACGCCTACGCGCTGTCGCTCAACTTCAACGGTGGTTGGCGTGACCTGGACAGCGTGGTGCTGCCTACGCAGGGTGAAACGCTGGCGCTGCAACTGGGCGTGGGCCATGCCGACGGCACCAACGCCAGCAGCGGCGTGTTTTTGCGCAGCTATGGCCGGCTCACCGTGTACCGGCAATTCGGGCGCGTCTGGTATGGCCAGGCACGCCTGGAGCTGGGCAACGTGTTCTTGCGCCCCGGCATGGTGGTGCCCGAGGCATTGAAGTGGCGCGCCGGCGGCGACGAATCGGTGCGCGGCTACAGCTTTCGCAGCCTGGGGCCGGTGGTCAATGGTGCGGTAGGCAGCGGCACGGCGTTGATGACCGCCAGCGTGGAACTTGCACGCCCCTTCCTGGACAGCATGCCTTCACTGTGGGGCGCGGTGTTTGCCGACGCCGGCCAAGCCAACGACACCTTCGGCTCGCTCAAGCCCGTCTACGGCACCGGTTTTGGTGTGCGCTGGCGCAGCCCCGTCGGTCCATTGAGGCTGGACTTGGCGTATGGCAGTGAAACGCACAAGCCGCGCCTGCACTTCAGCGTCGGCATCGCGTTCTAGACCCTATGAAAGCTCGCCCCGTCGACCCGCGCCACGCACAAGCCGCGCCGCTGCGCGCCAGCCTGTCTTTGCTGCTGCCACTGGCCGTGGTGGTGGCTTTTTTGCTGCTCGTGGCGGGCGGCTTCACCGGTGTCGCACGCTGGTTCCTGTTTGAAGAAGCCGGCACCCAATGGCTGCTGCAGCGCCTGCCGCTGGTCAAGGTGCAGGGCTTCCAAGGGGCGCTGCTGGGCCAAAGCTGGAAGGCCGAGCGCCTTGAGCTGACCTGGAACCAGGCCCGCGAGTGGGTCATCATCGAAGGCCTGGCCAGCTCGGGCATGCGCTGGGCCTGGCGCCCGGATGAACACGCCGTGGCCAGCCTGCACATTGAGCAACTCAGCGTGCGCAAGATCACGGTGCACACGGGCCCGCCGGGGCCGCGCCCCATCCCTTTGCCGGCAGGCATCAATTCGCCGCTGGCGCTGACCTTGACCCAAGGCCAGGTGGGCGAGTTGAAAATCGATGAACTGGCACCGATTCAAGGCCTGACTGTGCAAGGCCTGGTGCTGCAAGCCCAGCCCGGCGCCGAACACCGCATCGATGCCGTACAGGCCGATTGGCAGGGTGTGCATGCCCAGGCCAGCATGAAGATCGGCACCCTGGCGCCACTGCCGCTGGCCGTGCAGGCCACCTTGCGACCGGCCGGTGAAGGCGACTCCCCACGCTGGGCGGCGGTGCTCAGTGCAGGCGGTAACGTGCCGCAGATGCAGATAGCGGGCACCTTGCGTGGCGTGCCGTTGCCCGGTCGCGAGCCGCCGGCAGTGGACCTGCAAGCCGGCGTGCAGCCGCTGCAAGCCTGGCCACTGACGCAGCTGAACCTGCGCACCGCAGAGCTGGACTTGTCGGCCCTGTCGGTGAAAGCGCCGCAGACGCGCATCGGTGGCACTGCCGTGCTCGCCGCGCGTGCCAAGAACGCCCCCATCTCGGCCACGCTGCAGCTGGAGAACACCTTGCCTGGGCGCTGGAACGAAGGCCGGCTGCCAGTGGCCGGGGTCACTGCCGAACTGCGCGGTGACTTGCGCCAGCCCGACCGGCTGGAAGCGCGCAGTTTCGATGTCAAGCTGGCCGACGCCAAAACGAGCGCCGGCCGCCTGAGCGGCAACGCGCTGTGGCAAGGCCATGAACTCAAGCTCGACGCCAAGCTCGACGCGGTGACGCCGCAGCGCCTGGACAGCCGCGCGGCGGCCATGAAACTGTCGGGTCCGGTGCTGGCCACGCTGCGCGGTTTGCCAGCGCCCGGGGGCACTCCAGCGGTCGCAGCGCCCGCTGGCAAACCGGCCTCAGCGGCCGCCACCAAGGGTGCGCCGGCGACGGGCCCGTTCGTCAACTGGAAGGTCGACCTGGACGGCACGCTCGAGGCCGCGCCAGGCCCGGTGCGCTTGTTCATGGAAGGCAGCGCCAGCGACCAGCGGCTTGAAGTTTCGCAGCTGCGTGCCGTCTCGGGCAACGCCACAGCCACGCTGCGCGCGCTGCTGCAACGCGCGGGCACGGGCAACGCTGCACATTGGCAATTGGAATCCGCCGGCAACCTGGTTGACTTCGATCCCCTGCCCTGGTTTCCGGGCCCCGGCGGTTCGGCCTGGCGCCAGGGCCCGCACCGCTTGTCGGGCGGCTGGCAAGTTGACCTGCGCCTGCCAGGCAACGCCGCCAGCCTGCCCGCCCTTGAACTGGCCCAGCGCCTGGCCGGCAACGGCACGCTGCGCGTGGAGGACTCGGTGCTGGCCGGTGTGCCGGTGTCGGCCAACCTCAAACTGGGCTACACGCAGGCTGCTGCGCCCACGGTGGCGCAGCTGGTGGCCGAGGTGACGTTGGGCAACAACCGCATCAGCATCGACGGCCGCGGCGACCCCAGCGGCAACGGCCAGGCCGACCGCTGGCGCGCCGAAGTCAAGGGTGACGCGCTGGCCACACTGGCGCCCCTGGTGCGCCTGGTGCCGGCGTTGGCCAACTGGGTGCCGCGCCAAGGCACGGCCAGCGCCGTGTTGACCGCCGATGGCCGTTGGCCAGCGGTGCGCAGCGAAGGCAACCTGCGTGTGTCTCAGCTGCAACTGGGCATCCTGAACGTGGCGCAAGGCAGTGCCAATTGGCGCCTGGACAACAGCGGCGACAAGTCGCTGTCGGCCCAGCTTGACCTGGCCGGCTTGCAACTTGGCGGACAGCGCGCAGACCACTTGCGCGCGGATGTCAGCGGCACCTTGGCCGACCACAACATCCACATCCAGGCCGCCCTGCCGCTGCTGCCGCCCGAGGTGGCGGTGCAACTGCTGGGCGTGCAGGCGCAGTCGGGCACGACGGCGCAAATGGTGGCGCAAGGCGCCTGGCTGGCCGATGCCAATGGCGGCGGCCGCTGGCGTGCGCGCATTGAGCGTCTGGTGGTGGGTTCGTGGGACGGCAGCCTGGTGGACAGCGCACCGGCCTCGTTGTGGGCGCAGGCGCGTGACCTGCGCGCCGAGCTGCAATTCAGCGCCGACGGCAAGCTGCTGGCGCTGCAAGCCGACCCCGGCCGTGTGCAGATCACCAACAACGTCACGCTGCGCTGGGACGAAGTCAAGGGCGACTTCCGCGGCGCGCTGCCGCTGCTCGAACTGCACGCCGATATCGACCCCTTTTTGCTGGCGCCGCTGCTGTCGCGCTTGCAGCCGGGCATGGGCTGGTCGGGTGACATTCGGCTGGCCGCGCGCGTCGACATCCGCGCCGCCGAACGTTTCGACGCCGACTTCATCTTTGAGCGCCGCGACGGCGACCTGCACATCGCTGGCGGCGAAGGCATGCAACTGCTGGGCCTGACTGACCTGCGCGCCACACTCACGGCGCACGACGGTGTCTGGACCCTAACGCCCGTGTTCAGGGGCCGCAGCCTGGGCGAAGTGACCGGCAGCGTGCGCGTACAAACCACGCCCGAGAGGCGCTGGCCGCATGACCAAGCGGTGCTGTCGGGCGAGGTGCAGGCCCGGGTGGCCGACCTGGGCATCTGGGGCGCCTGGGTGCCACCGGGCTGGCGCCTGGGTGGTGAGTTGCGCACGCTGGCTTCCCTGAGCGGCAGTTTTGGCCAGCCGCGCTACAGCGGTGAAGTCACCGGCAGCGGCCTGGCCGTGCGCAACCTGCTGCAAGGCGTCAACGTCAGCGACGGCCAGGTCAGCGCACGCCTGGACGGTGACACGGCCACCATCGAACGCTTCACGCTCAAGGGCGGTGAGGGCACGCTCACCGTCACCGGCGGCGCCACGCTGGGCAAGGCGCCGCAGGCCAAGCTGCAGATCAAGGCCGAGCGCTTTCGCGCCCTGGGCCGCGTCGACCGCATGGCCATCGTCAGCGGCCAGGCTGCGCTGAACCTGAGCCGCGATCAAGCCCAATTGGAAGGCCGCATCCAGCTCGATGAGGGCCTGTTCGATGCCAGCCGCGGCGACGCGCCTTCGCTGGACAACGACGTCACCGTGCGCCAACCCGGCCAGGTCGAAGAGGCGATCACTGACAAGCCCAACACCGCACCCAGGCGCAACTTCAAGCTGGCGCTGGAAGTCGACCTGGGCCAGAAGATGCGCGTGCGCGGCCGCGGCCTGGACACCGGGCTGTCGGGCAAGGTGCGGCTGGCCACACCGGGTGGCCGCCTGGAGGTGCGCGGCACCATCAATGCTGACGAAGGCACCTATGCCGCTTACGGCCAGAAGCTGCAACTGGAACGTGGCGTGGTGGCCTTCAACGGCCCGCCCGACGATCCGCGGCTGGACATCCTGGCGCTGCGGCCTGCCATCGACACGCGCGTCGGCGTGCTCGTCACGGGCACTTTGCAAACGCCGCGGGTGCGCCTGTATTCCGAGCCGGCCATGAGCGACACCGAAAAGCTGTCTTGGCTGGTGCTGGGCCGAGCCCCCGACGGCCTGGGCCGCAACGACACCGCACTGCTGCAGCGCGCTGCCGTGGCGCTGCTGTCAGGCGAAGGCGAAGCGCCCACCGACACCCTGCTCAGAAGCCTGGGCATAGACGAGCTGGGCCTTAAACAAAGCGAGGGTGACGTGCGTGAAACCGTGATCACGCTGGGCAAACAACTCTCGCGGCGCTGGTACCTGGGTTATGAGCGCGGCGTCAACGCCACCACCGGCACCTGGCAGCTCATCTACCGCATCGCGCAGCGCTTCACGCTGCGCGCGCAAAGCGGGCTGGAAAACTCGCTGGATGTGATCTGGTCATGGCGGCTGCAAGAAACGCCGGCCGACGCGGCCATGAGAAAATCCACCGTTGTACCGCCGTAACTCCCCGCCGTAGTTCAACGGATAGAACGGGCGCCTCCTAAGCGCCAGATACAGGTTCGATTCCTGTCGGTGGGACCAAAAAGCCGGACATCAAAAAAAGGGAGCACACCATGCACAAGATCCTGCTGGCTTTGCTTGTCAGCACCTTTTCAGCGTTAGCCTTGTCGCAAACTGTCGAAAGTACCGCCGACGACACCGCCAAACAGTTCAAAGAACTGAAGTGGCTGCCCGCCGGTGCCGTGGGCGCCATCGGCGAGCAGGCCGCCTTCAAGACCAGCCCGGCCTACACCTTCTTGAACAGCGCCGAGACCGACAAGTTCTTGAAGCTCAACGGCAACCCGCCCCAGGGTTCGGCCTACACGATTGCGCCGGTGCAGGGCAACTGGTTTGGCATCCTGCGCTTTTCGCCCGAGGGCTATATCAAGGACGACGAGAAAGTCGACGCCGACGCGCTGCTCAAGCAGTTGCAAGAACAAAGCGTGGCCGGCAACGAAGAGAAGAAAAAGAAGGGCTACGAGACGCTAACGCTGGAAGGCTGGGCCATACCGCCGCGTTACGACGCCGACAACAAACGGCTGGAATGGGGCACCCGGCTGCGCGCCGAGCGTGACAAGTCCGAGGTGGTCAACGTGTCCACACGCATCCTGGGGCGCAGCGGCTACACCTCGGCCATTCTGGTGACCTCACCGCAAACCTTGGACGCCGACTTGGCGGATTTCAAAAAAGCGCTGAAGGACTTCGACTACGTCAGCGGTGAGAAGTACAGCGAATGGAAAGAGGGCGACAAAGTGGCCGCCTTTGGCCTGGGCGCGCTGGTGCTGGGTGGTGCGGCTGCGGTGGCCACCAGCAAGGGCGGTCTGAAGGCGCTGTGGCTGGCCTTGCTGGCTGGCGGCGCGGCGGTGTGGGCCGGCGTGAAGAAGCTCTTGTCGCGCAAGAAGGATTAAGGGGCTATGCCGAGCGAAGTTGCCCTGTTCTGGGCTGTGCTGGCGGCCTTTTTGGTGGCCGACAACCTGGTGCTGGTGCCACGCGGCGGCGACTTCCTGAAGTTCGGTTGGCGCGGGGCGCTGCGCTACGAAGCCGGGGCGCGCTTGC
>JANNEX010000047.1:0-3474 GCA_031379155.1 Rubrivivax sp. | reverse complement strand
GCAACCGGAGCGACCATGCACACCACCTTGCGCCAGACCCTGACCAGCCTTGTGGTCCCCTTGTTCCTGAGCGTGGCCCTGCTGCCACAAACCGGCCATGCCGCCAGCGTCAACGGCTCAGGCCGCAGCGTCACCGAAACGCGCAACCTGGCCGACTTCCAAGCCGTCAGCCTGCATGACTCCATGGACCTGGTGGTGCGCCAAGGCAGCACACAGTCGGTGCAGGTGCAGGCTGACGACAACCTGCTGGCGTTGTTGGAAACCACGGTGGACAGTGGCAGCTCAGGCGGCACGTTGCACCTGCGCTGGAAGAAGGGCCAGAGCCTGTACACACGCTCCAAGGTCATCGTCACCGTGGTCGTGCCCAAGCTCAGCGCGCTTTCCGCCTTGGGTTCTGGCGACATCAAGCTCGAGCCTTTCAACACGCCCGCGCTCAAGCTGTCGATCACGGGTTCGGGCGACGCCAAGTTCACCGGCTTGACGACTGAAGAACTGGGCGTGGCCATCTCGGGCAGCGGCGACGTGGGCGGCACGGGCACGGCCACGCGCCTCAAGGTCAGCATTGCCGGCAGTGGTGATGTGCGCCTGGCCGACTTGAAGGCCGACGAAGTCAGCGTCAGCATTGCGGGCAGCGGCGACGCAGCGGTCAACGCCAACAAGACGCTGGATGTCAGCATCGCCGGCAGCGGCGACGTCAGCTACAGCGGCGACGCCATCGTGAAGAGCCGCGTGGCCGGCAGTGGCGGGGTGAGCAAGCGCTGAACTTAGTTATTCAGTTATGTCTGAGCCTAGGTCTGAACCTGGCTTCGATCACCCAGCCCCACCGGCGACAATCGCGCCGGTGACATCAAACCCCACCGCGCCCCTGTGGCGCCACCCTGAATTTGCGCGAGGCGCGCAAGAAATGCTGGGCACCGCCATCGGCATTGCGGCTTGGGGCCTGATCACTGGCGTGGCCATGGGCAAGAGCGGCCTGCCGCTGCCCTTGATGGTCTTGATGTCGCTGCTGGTGTTTGCCGGCAGCGCGCAGCTGGCGGTGCTGCCGCTGATGGCCAGCGGCGCGCCGCTGTGGGTGGTGTGGGCCACGGCCCTGTGCGTGAACCTGCGCTTTGTCATCTTCAGCGCCGTCTGGCGGCCTTACTTCGTGGTCTACCCGTTGTGGATGCGCCTGCGCCTGGCCTACTTCACGGCCGACCTGAACTTCGTGCTTTTCATGCGCCGCTTTCCTGAAGCAAAACCAGCACCCGAACACCTGCCCTACTTCTGGGGCGGTGCGTCGCTGAACTGGTTTGCCTGGCAAGTGCCGTCGCTGACTGGCATCTTTTTGGCCGACGCCGTGCCTGTGCACTGGGGCATTGGTTTTGCCGGCACGTTGGCGCTGCTGGGCATCGCGCTGTCGCTCTTGAATGACCGCGCCACGGGTGTGGCTGGCGCGGTGGCGGGCTGCGCCGCAGTCGCGGCCTACGCGCTGCCCTTCAAGCTCAACATCGTGGTCGCTATTGCCGCCGCCGTGGCCATGGGCTTGCTGATTGACCACAGCACGCCCAAAGAGCCGCAGCCTTTGGACGACCGCACATGAGCATGAGCATGAGCGAAGGCGTGATCACACTCGTCGGCCTGACCGCATTGACGCTGCTCACGCGCGGTTTCTTCTTCCTCAGCCAGCGCGAAGTTCCTTTCCCTCTGTGGCTGCGCCAGGGCCTGCGCTACGCACCCCTGGCCGCGCTGGTGGCGGTGGTGCTGCCTGAGATCGTGCTGCAGCAAGGCCAGCTCATCGCCACCGTCCAAGACGCGCGCATCTTTGCGGCCCTGGCTGGTGCTGCCTACTTCTGCTGGCGTCGTGGCATCCTGGGCACCATCTTGTGTGGCATGGCGGTGCTGCTGCCTTTGCGACTGGGGCTGGGCTGGTAGGTCGGTCCTTAGAATTTGCGCCCTTGACCTTGATGCGAGAAGACCCATGAACGTGCTGCGCCTGAGTGACCTGATTGCCCAAGGCCGGCTCAAAGGCCAGCGTGTCTTCATCCGCGCCGACCTCAACGTGCCGCAAGACGACAGCGGCCGCATCACCGAAGACACACGCATCCGTGCCAGCGTGCCCTGCATACGCATGGCGCTGGACGCGGGCGCGGCGGTGATGGTCACTTCGCACCTGGGCCGCCCGACTGAAGGCGCCTTCAAGCCTGCGGATTCACTCGCACCCGTGGCCGCACGTTTGGCCGAATTGCTGGGCCGTGAGGTGCCGCTGCTGGCGAATTGGGTCGACGGCGTCAGCGTCGCACCTGGCCAGCTGGTGCTGCTGGAAAACTGCCGCGACAACAACGGCGAGAAGAAAAACGACGAAGCCCTGAGCCGCAAGATGGCCGCGCTGTGCGACATCTTTGTGCACGACGCTTTTGGCACCGCGCACCGCGCCGAGGCCAGCACCTACGGCATCGCACAGTTCGCCAAAGTGGCTTGCGCCGGGCCTTTGCTGGCCGCAGAAATCGACGCCATCACACGCGCGCTGGCCTCCCCCAAGCGGCCGCTGCTGGCCATCGTGGCGGGCAGCAAGGTCAGCACCAAACTGACCATCCTGCAAGCGCTGGCGGCCAAGGTCGACGGCCTCATCGTCGGCGGTGGCATCGCCAACACTTTTATGCTGGCCGCAGGCCTGCCCATCGGCAAAAGCCTGGCCGAGCCTGACTTGCAGGACGCCGCGAAGAGCGTCATCAGCGCCATGCAAGCGCGCAGTGCTGCGGTGCCCATTCCGCTGGATGTGGTGGTGGCCAAGGCCTTCAAGGCCGACGCTGCGGCCACCATCAAGGCGGCCCAGGACGTGGCCGAAGACGACTTGATTCTTGACATCGGCCCGCGCACCTCAGCGCTCTTGACGCAGCAAACCATGGCCGCCGGCACCGTGGTCTGGAACGGCCCCATGGGCGTGTTTGAGTTCGAGGCTTTCAGCCACGGCACCGAGGCCATTGCACGCGCCATTGCGGCCAGCAGCGCATTCAGCATTGCCGGCGGCGGCGACACCCTGGCCGCGATTGCCAAGTACGGCATCGAAAAAGACGTGGGCTACATCAGTACCGGCGGCGGCGCGTTTCTTGAAGTGCTGGAAGGCAAAACGCTGCCGGCGTTGGAAATTTTGGCGCGCCGCGCGCGAGGCTGACGCAACTGTCTCGTGGTTAGCGCCGCACCTTGCCGTCACCTGTCAGCAGCGACAGCTCGACAAAGCTTGACGCCACGTGGGAGCGTGGGCTGAAGTTTACCAAGAAGCCGCCGAAGTCAGCGCGTGTCAGGCCTTCCAGCGCGCTGACCAGGTTCTCGCGCGTGGCCGCGCGGCCGGCGCGCTTGAGGCCTTCGCTGAACACCTTGGCCACCAGGTAGCCTTCCAGGCTGGAGTAGTTGGCCTGCACCGCGCCGCCACTCTTGGCCACGGCCGCCAAGAACTCGCGCGTCAGGCCGGTGTGCGCGCTGTAGGGGTAGGGCATG
>JANNEX010000815.1:0-2531 GCA_031379155.1 Rubrivivax sp. | reverse complement strand
TCTCCTGGCCAGCCAGTTTTTTAGCGGCGGCAGCGCCTGCACGGCGGCCAGCCCCAGGCCGCGCGCGGCCGCAGCGCCGGGCAGCGTCCAGGTGAAGCTGCGGGCCAGGAAGTCGGTGGTGGCAATCATGGTCCAGCGGTCTGCCGCGCGTGCCCACTGCGCGCGTTTGAGCGCGCCGTCCAGGTCGTCGGCCCAGCGCAGCACGGTCACCAGTTCATGGGCGTCGCGCAGGCCCAGGTTGAGGCCTTGGCCGGCCACCGGGTGCAGGGTTTGGGCGGCATTGCCGATGCGCACCGTGCGGCCCTGCACCAGGCTGCGTTCGGCGTTGAGGCCCAGCGCAAACGACTTCAGCGGCGACACCGCCAGCAAGCGTCCTGCGGCGGGCGGAAAAATGGTGCGCAGCACGGCCAGGCGCTGAGTGTCGTTGAGGCCTTGCACGGGGTCGTCGTGGCAGGGCACACACCACACCAGCGCGGCGCGTGAGTGGCCCGCGCTGCTGGACAACAGCGGCAACAAAGCCGCCGGGCCGTTGCGCGTGAAGCGCTCGAAGGCCATGCCGGGTGTGGCGCCCTCCAGCGTGACCGTGCCGACCCAGGCCGTCTGTTGGTAGTCAGACACCACGGCCTTGCGCGACTGCTCGGCAAAGACCCCGCCTTCGGCCACCACGGCCAGATCAAACACTTCGGCGATGTCGGCGTCCACCTCGACGCCACCGGGCACGTCTTGCACGCGCGCCACTGGCGTGCCAAAGCGGCTGTGCAACTGCACGGGGCGCGCGGCCACGGCGTGCTGCCAGGCGGCTTGCAGCGGCGCCACCAGCGCGCCGTAACTCAGCACCGCGCCCAGCAGTGGCACGCCCAGTTCATTGGCGCGCAACAGCACCTCGGCCGGGCCCAGCGCAGCGGGCAAAGTGGACGCCGCTTGCGACACATGCACCTGCGT
The DNA here is from genome assembly GCA_031379155.1 of Rubrivivax sp. Classification (GTDB taxonomy): domain Bacteria; phylum Pseudomonadota; class Gammaproteobacteria; order Burkholderiales; family Burkholderiaceae_C; genus Rubrivivax. The sequence continues at coordinate 1,589 of JANNEX010000815.1, read as the reverse complement.
GATGGGCTGCGCCGCCGCCGCTGGCCAAACTTGCAAGCGCTGCAAAAACTGCACACTGCCCAGGCCCAGCGCCAGCGTGCGCGGGTCGGCGGACACATCGCGATCCGATGGCCTTGCATCGAAAACGGTGATGTGCGCGTGCGGCAACAAGCGCGCCGCGTGCAGGGCCAGCGCCAGGCCCACCGGGCCTGCACCCACGACCGCAATTCGCCACGCTGTGTTTGCCACCACGACTCCTGAAACTGCCGCGTATTATTCGCCGCACCTGCCACCCCTGGAGAAGACTGCCATGGCCCTGATGGACTTCATCAAGAAACAGTTCATCGACATTCTTGAGTGGACCGAGAGTGGCGACGGCACGCTGGGCTGGCGCTACCCCATGGCCGGCAATGAAATCCAGTACGGCGGCAGCCTGACGGTGCGCGAAAGCCAGGTCGCCGTCTTCGTCAACGAAGGCAAGGTGGCCGACGTATTCGGCCCTGGCATGCACAAGCTGACGACGCAGACCCTGCCCGTGCTGACCTACTTGAAGAACTGGGACAAGCTGTTCCAGAGCCCCTTCAAGAGCGATGTGTACTTCTTCAGCACGCGCCAGCAGATAGACCGCCGCTGGGGCACCACGCAGCCCATCACCATCCGCGACAAAGACTTTGGCGCTGTGCGTCTGCGTGCGTTTGGCAACTACGCCTACGCCATTGCCGACGCCAAGCTCTTCCACACCAGCATCAGCGGCACGCGCGACCGCTACACCGTGGAAGACCTGGACGGCCAATTGCGTGGCCTGATGCTGCAGCACATCAGCGACGCGGTGGCACAAAGTGGCGTGCCATTCTTGGACCTGGCGGCCAACCAGGTCGAATTTGCCAAGCAGCTACAAGAGGTCACCGCACCAGAATTTGTCAAGTTGGGTCTGACGCTGGCCAGCGTGACGGTACAAAACGTCAGCCTGCCCGAAGAGCTGCAAAAAATCATGGACCAGAAGATAGGCATGGGCATGGTCGGTGGCGACATGGGCAAGTTCATGCAGTACCAAACCGCGCAGGCGATTCCTGAATTTGCCAAGGGCGCGGCGGCGGGTGGCGGCGGTGTGGTGGGCGATGCGATGGGGCTGGGCGCAGGTGTGGCGTTAGGCCAAGTGATGGCGCAGCAGTTGAACCAGGGCCTGCATGCCGCACCAGCGGCGGCGGCTGCCCCTGCCGCGCTGCGGCCCGATGAAGTCATGGCCACGCTGGAAAAGTTGGCTGACCTCAAAGCCAAGGGCATCCTGACCGAAGACGAATTTGCGGCCAAGAAGTCCGAGCTGCTGAAAAAGCTGGTCTGATGCGATTTGTGGCCGGCCTGGCGCCGGGCCGCCCCAAGCCAGGCCAGCCCCCTTGGGGGGTGGCGAAGGCGCGTAGCGACAAGCCTGGGGGCTCACAGTGACACCGCAGCGCGCCTACCGCGCGGCCTGCCCCAACTGCGGCGCGCCGGTCGACTTTGCCTCGGCAGCATCGGCCAGCGCGGTGTGCAGCTTTTGCCGCAGCACCCTGGTGCGCGACGGCGACGCGCTGCGCCGCATCGGCCAAAGCGCCGAACTCTTTGACGACCAC
>JANNEX010000795.1:0-10490 GCA_031379155.1 Rubrivivax sp. | reverse complement strand
TTGAGGCCTTCGCTGAACACCTTGGCCACCAGGTAGCCTTCCAGGCTGGAGTAGTTGGCCTGCACCGCGCCGCCACTCTTGGCCACGGCCGCCAAGAACTCGCGCGTCAGGCCGGTGTGCGCGCTGTAGGGGTAGGGCATGACCTGGCTGATCATCACGCCGCGCCCATCGGCACCCAGCGCGTCGGCCAGGGCCTGCGTGCCCACAAAACTGACATTGCAAAACTGCGCGCCATAGCCGGCCTTGCGCGCCTGGCGCACAAAGGCGGCGCAGGAGGCATAGGCGCTGATCTGCACCACGGCCTGCGGCTGCGCTGGCACGATGCTGGCCACGGCGCTGTCCACGTCCACCGTGTTGCGCTCCACCGTGGCGCTGGCGGCGGGCTTGAGGTTGCGCCGTGCCAGGGCGCGCGTCACGCCTTCCAGGCCGGCCTTGCCATAACTGTCGTTTTGGTAGAAGACCGCGATGCGATCTTGGCCCATGGCGGTGAGCTGGCGCACGATGAGTTCGGTCTCGTCGTAGTAAGACGCCCGCAGGTGAAACACCGTGCTGCTGAAGGGCTCACGCAAGGCCTGCGCGCCCGTGAAGGGGCCGAAGAAAGGAATGCGCGCCTCGTTGACCAGCGGCAGCGCGGCCAGGCAGGTGGGTGTGCCCACGTAGGCCAAGAGCGCAAAGGCGTCGTCGCGGATGAAGCGTTCGGTGTTGGCCTTGCAGCGGTCGGGCTCGTAGCCATCGTCGGCGGCGCGCAGCTCAACCGGCCGGCCGGCCACGCCACCGGCGGCGTTGAACTGCTCGAACCAGAGCTTGGCGCCCGCATTCATCTGCACGCCCAGTTGCGCGGCCGGGCCGCTGAAGGCGGCGGACTGGCCCAGCAAGAAGCTGCGGTTCTGCGCCAGCGCAGGCATCGCCACAGCGGCTGCGCTGGCGCCCAGTTTGGCAATGAGATGGCGGCGGCGAAGGCTCATGCTGGCAAGGAGTGGGTCAGTCGTGATCACTGATTGTCAGCCTGCACAGCCTGAGAGCCACGTTGAAAAGTCGCGTACCGGCCCGTAACTGGCCACAGCAGCAGCCGCCCATAATCGCCAGGCACTTAAAAACCACACCGGAGCCTGGCCCATGACCCGTGCCACCAAGATCGTCGCCACCCTAGGCCCCGCGTCCAGCGACCCCGTGGTGCTGGAGCAATTGCTGCGCGCGGGTGTCGACGTGGTGCGTCTGAACTTCAGCCACGGCACCGCGCAAGACCACCTGGACCGCGCCGCGCTGGTGCGCGAAATTGCCAAGAAACTGGGCAAGCCCGTGGCCCTGATGGCCGACTTGCAAGGCCCCAAGATTCGCGTCGGCAAGTTCACCGACGGCAAGGTGATGTTGGAGGCCGGCGCGGCCTTCATCCTGGACGCGGCGCGCACCGAACCCGGTGACCTGGGCGGCGTCGGCCTGGACTACAAAGAGCTGCCCCGCGATGTGCGCCCAGGTGACACGCTGCTGCTCAATGACGGCCTCATCAAGCTGACCGTGGACAGTGTGCGTGGCGAGCAAGTGCACACCAAGGTGGTGACCGGCGGCGTGCTGTCCAACAACAAGGGCATCAACAAGGCCGGCGGTGGCTTGACCGCGCCGGCGCTCACGGCCAAGGACATGGAAGACATCAAGACGGCGATGGCCTTCCAGTGTGAATACCTGGCCGTCAGCTTTCCCAAAAACGCCACCGACATGGAAATGGCGCGCCAACTGGCCAGCGTGGCCGGTGAAGCCACACGCCACAAGCCGGCGCTGATTGCCAAGATCGAACGCAGCGAGGCCATTCCGCAACTGGAAAACATCTTGCGCGCCAGCGACGGCATCATGGTGGCGCGTGGTGACTTGGCCATTGAAGTGGGCAACGCGGCCGTGCCGGCCTTGCAAAAACGCATGATCCGCATGGCACGCGAAATGGACAAGGTCGTCATCACCGCCACGCAGATGATGGAAAGCATGATCCTGGCGCCGGTGCCCACGCGCGCCGAGGTGTCCGACGTGGCCAATGCCGTGCTCGACGGCACCGACGCGGTGATGCTCAGCGCAGAAACTGCGGCCGGCAAGTACCCGGTTGAAACCGTCGAGCAGATGGCGCAAATTGCGCTGGAAGCCGAACGTGCCGAAGACGTGCAACTGGACGCCGACTTCACCAACAAGAAGTTTGGCCGCATCGACCAGAGCATTGCCATGGGCGCACTCTTCACTGCGCACCACCTGGGCTGCAAAGCCATCATCGCGCTGACCGAATCGGGTTCTACCGCGCTGTGGATGAGCCGCCACCGCATCAAGGTGCCGATCTACGGCATGACGTCCAAACAAGGCTCAGAACGCCGCATGGCGCTGTACCGCAACGTCAGCCCGCTGCTCATGCCCAAGATGGTGGACCGCGACGAAGCGCTGTCCAAAGCCGAAGCCATGCTGGTCGAAAGGGGCGTGCTCAAGCCGGGCGACACCTATGCCATCACCTGCGGCGAGCCCATGGGCTACCCGGGCGGCACCAACATGCTGAAGGTTTGCCAGGTGGCTTGAGCCGCGAGGGTCTCCCGAGCGCGAATTCCCGCTTGGCGGGATCGGCCGAAGGCCTCACCAGTGAGGCAGTCGGCCCACCCCGCAAACGCGGGGTGGGCCGGGCAAGCCAGGGCTTGCGGGCGCGCAATTCGCTTTACCGTCATCGTCTTGACGGCGATGTTGCCGTCATGCACCCCCACAAGCGGTGTTGGCGCGTGTTCGCTCCGAAGGCGTCTTGAACAAGCATCACACAGGAGTGAGGATGAAACAGCTACTCGTGATAGGCCTCCTGGCCGCCGCTGGCGCTTCGCAGGCGATCACGCTTTTCAACAACGGCCCGGTGGTGGGCGGCAGTGGCCTGTCCATCCTGAATACGGGCGTAGAGGGCACGCTTGGCGCGGCCTCCAACAGCACATCCACACTGGCTGACAACTTCGGCTTTGCCGGCGCACCGTGGGCCGTGGCCAGCCTTGACTTTTTCGGCTACCAGACCGGCGCGGTGGGCTTTACCTTCACCAGCGTGACATGGAGCATTCGTGCCGGCACCGATGTAAACACTGCGGCCGTGTTGGCATCCGGTACCACGGCCGTGACCAACGCGGGGCTGGTGGGCTACCGCGTCACGACCACCACCGCGACCAACACCACGCGGGCGATCTACCGCGTCAATGCCAACATTCCGGACATCAATCTGACGGCCGGCAGATATTTTCTCACCTGGGCCCTGGCAGGTACGGCCGCCTCGGGCCCGTTTGTGCCGCCGGTGTTGGGGTCGATCGGCAGCGGCGACGCGCTGCAGTCGGCCAGCGGCGCTGCCTACGTGGCTCTGACCGACAGCGTGAGCGGGCTCGCCTTCGATGTGCCCTTTGCCATCCAGGGTGCCGTGGTGCCCGAGCCCACCAGCCTGGCGCTGCTGCTGGCCGGTGGCCTGGCCATCGCGGGCGTTGCGCGCCGCCGCCAGGCCCGCTGAGGGTTCGCCACGCCCCGTGAACGCCGCCTTCGGGCGGCGTTCGTCCTTCACCCACGCTGGCCCGCAACGCCGCCCCACGCGGCGCCACCCGGCACCATGCCCGGCGGCGGCTCAGCGCCCGCAGCCACAAAGCGGCGTGGCGTTGTCGGGAAGGCAGCCCCTAAAATGCCGGCAGTTCCAGCGCGGTTACAGCCGCCGCGCGCACCACCTCACATTCACCCGCGAAAGACACCCATGCCCCTCGTCTCGATGCGCCAGTTGCTCGACCATGCCGCCGAACACACCTATGGCATACCGGCCTTCAACGTCAACAACCTAGAGCAAGTGCAAGCCGTGATGCAAGCGGCAGCCGAAGTTGGCGCGCCGGTCATCCTGCAAGCCAGCGCGGGGGCGCGCAAGTACGCCGGTGAAGCTTTCATCAAGCACCTGATTCAAGCGGCCGTGGAAGCCTACCCGCAGGTGCCGCTGGTCATGCACCAGGACCATGGCCAGAACCCCGACGTCTGCCAAGGAGCCATCAACCTGGGCTTCTCGTCGGTGATGATGGACGGCAGCCTGATGGCCGACGGCAAGACCATTGCCAGCTACGACTACAACGTGGAAGTCACCCGCAAAGTGGTGGACATGGCGCACCTGCTGGGCGTCACGGTTGAAGGTGAACTGGGCTGCCTGGGCAGCCTGGAAACCATGAAGGGCGACAAAGAAGACGGCCACGGCACCGACGCCACCATGACGCGCGAACAACTGCTGACCGACCCCGAGCAAGCCGCCGACTTCGTCAAGCGCACACAGCTTGACGCGCTGGCCATCGCCATCGGCACCAGCCACGGCGCCTACAAGTTCAGCCGCAAGCCCACCGGCGACATCCTGGCCATTGACCGCATCAAAGAGATCAACCGCCGCATCCCCAACACCCACTTGGTGATGCATGGCAGCTCCAGCGTGCCGCAAGAGCTGCTGGCCCAGATACGCCAATACGGTGGCGCCATGAAAGAGACCTACGGCGTGCCGGTCAGCGAAATCCAGGAAGCCATCAAATACGGCGTGCGCAAGATCAACATCGACACCGACATCCGCCTGGCCATGACCGGCGCGGTGCGCAAGTTCCTGTCAGAAAACCCGGACAAGTTTGACGCCCGCGAATGGCTCAAGCCAGCGCGTGAAGCGGCCTACAAAATCTGCAAGCAGCGCTATCTTGAGTTCGGCTGCGAAGGCCAGGCGCCCAAGATCAAGCCTTTGACCCTGCAAGCGGTGGCGGGCCAGTACGCCAAGGGCGAACTGGCTCAGCTGGTGCAGTAAGGCAGTAAGGGCTAACGCCCAAGTTCAGTGCGCAAGTTCAGCGCGCCAATTCAGCGCGCACCCCGGCATCCAAGACATGGTGCTGGGGCCCGCGCTGGGCGATTTTGAGTGCGCCCAGGCGGTTGCCCAGGGCCACGCTGCGCTCCAGGCTCCAGCCTTTTTCCAGGCCGAACAGCAGGGCACCGCGAAAGGCGTCGCCGCAGCCTGTGGGGTCGATGACTTCAGCGGCCTTGAAGCCGGCCACATGCGTGCGCTGGCCTTGCACCCACAGCTCGCAGCCCTCGGACGCCAACGTCACGATGACACCTTTGAGGTGCGAACGGGACAGCGAGTCCAGCGTTTCGCCAGTGCGGTCGCACAGCATGCGGCCTTCGTAGTCGTTCACCGCCACCCAGGTGGCGAGCTTGACGAATTCCTTCAGCTCAGGGCCGTCGAATTGCGGCAGTTGCTGGCCCGGGTCAAAGACAAAAGGGATGCCAGCGTCGTGCATCTGGCGCGCGCGGCACTGCATGGCCTCGCGGCCGTCGGGCGCGATGATGCCGATGGCCAAGTCCTTGCGCGTGGGCGCAGGAATCAGGTGCGCATTGCTCATCGCACCGGGGTGGAAGGCGGTGATCTGGTTGTTGTCGCGGTCGGTGATGATGATGGCCTGCGCCGTGTGCAGCTCTTCATCAAAACGCACGTTGGCGACATCCAGCCCCATGCCTTTGAAGCGCGCCAGGTAGTCGCTGCCGTCACTGCCCAAGGCGGCCATGACCACCGGTATGGCGCCCAGCAGGTGCAGCGTGTAGGCTATGTTGCCGGCGCAGCCGCCAAATTCGCGCCGCAGCGTGGGCACCAAAAAGCTGACGTTCAAGATGTGCACCTGGTCGGCCATGATCTGGTCGGCAAAGCGCCCCGGAAAGCCAGTGATGGTGTCGTAGGCAAGGGATCCGCAAATCAGCGCCGGCATGGCAACTCCGTGGGTGTGGCGCGCAGCGCGAGCCTAGGGGTAAAAGATGTCGATGGTGTAGCCGGCGATGGCGGGTGCAGCTTGAGCGGGTGCACCACCATCGGCAGCGGCCTGCACCGTGGCTTGCACATTGAGTTCGCGGCCGGCGCCGATTGTGGCTTGCGGCAGGCCAAGCTCGGCCAAGCGCAACACTTTGCGCGCCAGCAACTGGCCCTGGCTGTCGGTGAGTGTGAGATCCAGCGCAGGCACGGCCAGGTCGATGCCGGCGCGGTTGCGCAGCGCCACTTGCAGCTTGTAGAGGTTGGACTTTTCCACACGCACCAGGCCACTGCTTTCCACCGCCAGGCTTTCAATTGCGCGCGCGGCTTGCACGGTGCAGCCCAGCGGCAGGCAGGCTTTTTCCAGCCAGGGCCGCGTGGGCGGGAAGCGTGCGGCCACCAGGTCGCGGTACTCGAAGCTGACTTGTGCTGCCAGGCCCAGCACGGCCAGCAGCGCCACCAGCAGCAGCGACGCACGCATGGGCGTGCTGCGCCAGAAAGCGGCGCGGTCGGCGCTGCGCACAAAGGAAGGCGTTTGTGCGGGGCTGGTCTCGGAGCGGCTGCTGGATCGCCCACGCAACTTCTTCCTTGGCTTGTCGGGCTGCTGCGGCCGGTGCAATTCGGCGTCGGCCACGATGTCGCGCGACGTGGGTGTCGACATGGGTGTCGACGCAGGCGCGACAGCGGCTGCAGCCTGGGGCGGCAGCGGTGGTCCGCCCGGCCTGGCCGCCGGGTGGGCAATCTCGAGTTCTGCTTCGTGTTCGGCCGGCGCGGCCGGTGCCAGGCCGGCGCCCAGGTCGCGCGCGGGCATGCCGGTGTCCAAATCCACCAGGCCTTCCAGCGCATTGAAGACCTGCGCGCAGCGGCCGCAGCGCACCCAGCCTTCGGACACGCGCAACTGGTCAGGCACGACCCGAAAGACCGTGGCGCAGGCGCTGCAGCGGGTGGCCAGGCCGCTGGCCATCAGGCGGCTTTCGCTGCTGTCTTGAGCTGGCCGGTCATCAAGATCCAGCCCTCTTCCTGGTCAGCCACTTTGACCGTTAGCCAAGGTGCATAAGCAGCGCTGATCTCGGCCGCCTGACGCTCAAGAATGCCCGCCATCACCAGCCAGCCGTTTGCGCGCACATGGCCGGCCAGCAGCGGCGCCAGCAGCTTGAGCGGCGTGGCCAGGATGTTGGCCAGCACCACGCTGTGTTGGCCTTGCGCCTGATCCGGCAAGCCCACCTTGAGCTGCACGCCGTTGTGCGCGGCGTTGTCCTGCGTGGCTTTGACGGCAGCAGGGTCGATGTCCACTGCCGTGATGTCCGCCGCGCCCATCAGCGCCGCGCCTATGGCCAGGATGCCCGAGCCGCAGCCGTAGTCCAGAACGCGGTCCAACATCCGGCTCAATTCGGCGCTGGCCGGCCTTTGCGCCAGCCAGCGCAAGCACATGCGTGTGGTGGGGTGGGTGCCGGTGCCAAAGGCCAAACCGGGGTCAAGGCGGATGATGTGACGCGCGGCAGCTGGCGCTTCGTGCCAACTGGGCACGACCCAGAAATCGGCCGTGATGGCCACCGGCGCAAACTGGCTTTGTGTGATGCGCACCCAGTCCTGCTCGGCCATCTCGGCCAGGGCCTGCACCTGCAGGCCTGCGGCCCAGGGCTGGGCCAACAGCAGCGTGGCGGCCTTGTCGGCCGCCGCCTCAGTGTCGAACAGTGCTTTGAGGGTGGAACGGTCCCAGCCTGGCGCCGGTGCCGGCATGCCGGGCTCGCCAAAGAGAGCCCGTTCGCCTTCGGTGCCGGCGTCGGCGTCTTCGACCGAGACCGACAGCGCGTCCAGTTCATCCATGAGTGCGTCCGACACCGGCTCTACCAGTGCCTGCGGCGCGCGCAGCACAAGTTCAAACACCGAAGACTTACCTTCTGTGCTGGCCCAGCCAGCCTTCCAGGTAGTGGATGGTGGTACCGCCCTCAATGAACTTGGCGTCGGCCATCAATTCGCGGTGCAGCGCAATGTTGGTGTGTATGCCTTCCACCACTGTTTCAGACAGGGCAGTGCGCATGCGCGCCAGCGCCTGGTTGCGCGTGTCGCCGTGGCAGATGATCTTGCCTATCATCGAGTCGTAATTGGGCGGCACAAAGTAGTTGGTGTAGACGTGCGAATCCACTCGCACACCGGGCCCGCCCGGTGCGTGCCACAGCGTGATGCGCCCTGGGCTGGGCGTGAACTTGTAGGGGTCTTCGGCATTGATGCGGCATTCAATGGCGTGGCCGCGCAGCTGGATGTCGCGCTGCGTGAAGGGCAGCTTTTCACCGGCGGCAACGCGGATCTGCATCTGCACGATGTCGATGCCGGTCACCAGTTCAGTCACCGGGTGCTCGACCTGCACGCGCGTGTTCATCTCGATGAAAAAGAACTCGCCGTTTTCGAACAAAAACTCGAAGGTGCCGGCGCCGCGGTAGCCAATCTTTTTGCACGCCGCCGCGCAGCGTTCGCCGATTTTTTCGATCACGCGCCGGGGAATGCCCGGTGCCGGCGCTTCTTCAATGATTTTTTGGTGGCGGCGCTGCATGCTGCAATCGCGCTCGCCCAGCCAGACCGCGTTTTTGAAGGTGTCGGCCATGATCTGGATTTCAATGTGCCTGGGGTGCTCCAAGAACTTTTCCATGTACACGGCCGGGTTGCCAAAGGCCGCACCGGCTTCGGCGCGAGTCGTCTGCACGGCGTGGATGAGTGCCGCTTCGGTGTGCACCACGCGCATGCCCCGGCCACCGCCGCCGCCCGCGGCCTTGATGATCACCGGGTAGCCAATGGCACGCGCCTGGCGGATGATTTCTTTGGGCTCGTCGGGCAGCGCGCCTTCACTGCCGGGCACGCAGGGCACGCCGCTCTTGATCATGGCCTGCTTGGCTGAGACCTTGTCGCCCATCATGCGAATGCTCTCGGGGCTGGGCCCGATGAAGACAAAACCGCTGCGTTCCACACGTTCGGCAAAGTCGGCGTTTTCGCTCAGGAAACCGTAGCCGGGGTGGATGGCTTCGGCGTCGGTCACCTCGGCCGTGGAGATGATGGCCGGCATGTTCAAGTAGCTCAGCGCTGACGCCGCAGGACCTATGCACACGGCTTCGTCGGCCAGCTTGACGTACTTGGCTTCACGGTCGGCCTCGGAGTAGACGACCACCGACTTGATGCCCATTTCGCGGCAGGCGCGCTGTATGCGCAGGGCGATTTTGCCTCGGTTGGCAATGAGGATTTTTTTGAACACGCGCGCGCCCTATTCGACGATGAACAAGGGCTGTCCGAATTCCACCGCCTGGCCGTTTTCGCACAAGATGCGCAGCACCTTGCCGTCGCAGTCGGCCTCAATCTCGTTCATGATTTTCATGGCTTCGATGATGCACACCGGCAGGCCTGTCTTGACGGTGTCGCCCAGTTCGACGAAGGCCTTGGAGCCCGGGTTGGCCGAGCGGTAGAAGGTGCCCACCATGGGCGACTTGATGACCTTGCCTTCGGCCACCGCAGGGGCTGCTTCGGCGGCCGCCGGTGCGCCAGCAGCAGGGGCGGCCAGCGCGGCTTGCAGGGCCATGGCACTGGCGCTGGTCATGGGCAGGGCGGCAGCCACACCGCCCTTGACGATGCGCACCTTGCCTTCGGCTTCGGTGATCTCAAGCTCGGCGATGTTGGATTCAGACACCAGGTCGATCAGCGTCTTGAGTTTTCTCAGGTCCATCTGGGCAAATCCTCTTGTTTGAGCGCTGGGCTGATGCCGGCGCGGGGGCCTAGGCGCGCGCCGTGCTGCGCAAAGAAAGTGCGTGAGCCAGTGCCAGCCGGTAGCCGTTGACGCCCAGCCCGACGATGACGCCGACGGCAATCTCTGACAGGAAAGAGTGGTGGCGAAAAGCTTCGCGTTGGTGCACGTTAGAAATGTGGACTTCAATGAAGGGCAGGGCCACGCCGGCCAAGGCGTCGCGCAGCGCCACGCTGGTGTGCGTCAGGCCGCCCGGGTTGATGATGATGAATTCGGTGCCGTCCAGGCGGGCCGCCTGGATGCGGTCTATCAGCACGCCTTCGTGGTTGCTTTGTTGGCTTTCCAGCTTGGCGCCGGCATCGGCAGCGATCTTGGCAAGTTCGGCGTTGATCTGCGCCAAGCTGTCGTGGCCGTAGACATGGGGCTCGCGTGTGCCCAACAAATTCAGGTTGGGGCCATGAAGGACAAGAATGCTCATAGGGTCAGGGCTTGGCTTGCACCGAGGGCGCGACTTTACGCCTGTTGCAAGCTGTTCGAAGCGGCTGGCGGCCGATTGACTGGACAGCGGCTGGACAGGGGCTGGAAGGCGGCTGAAAAACCCCCATCCATAGACGGCTTGGGCGCTAGGCGGTGCTCTTTGCCCAAGCCACCAGCTCATCAAGGCTGGTGGCGCCCGCCTTGCGCTGTGTCAGCACACCTTGGCGGTTAAAGGCCACCGTGAAAGGCAGGCCGCCTTGGTGATTTCCAAGCTGGCGCGACAGGTCCGCGCCTTCGAAGCCAGCCACGGCGATGGCATAACTCACGGGTGAGCGGACAAGGAATTCGCGCACCGCCTCGGGCTTGTCCACCGCCAAGCCCAAGACACGCCAGCCTTGCGCCGCGAAGTCGCGCGCAAAGCGGTCCAGCTCGGGCATTTCTTTGACGCAGGGTGGGCACCAGGTGGCCCAGAAGTTCAGCACCAAGGGCTGGCCGCGCAAG
>JANNEX010000682.1:0-2517 GCA_031379155.1 Rubrivivax sp. | reverse complement strand
TTGAGGGCGCGCTGTGATCAAGATTTTCATGCTCTGCACGGCACTCTGTGTGGCAGCCACATCGGCGTTAGCCCAAGGCAATCAGGGAGTTTGGCCCGACAAGCCCATCACCCTGATCGTGCCCTTCCCGCCCGGCGGTGTGGCCGACACGGTGGCGCGGCCGGTGGCCGAAGCACTGGGCCGTGAACTCAAACAAACGGTGATCGTGGAAAACCGCGTTGGCGCGGGTGGCGCCTTGGGCATAGGTATGGCGGCACGCGCGCCGGCTGATGGCTACACGTTGCTGCTGAGCCTGTCGTCCATTTCCATCTTGCCCGAGGCCGATGTCATCCTGGGCCGCAAGGCCAGCTTCACACTCAACCAATTCAAGCCCATCGCACGCTTCACGGCCGACCCCACGGTGCTGGTGGTGCGCGCCGACGCGCCCTGGAAAACGCTGGCCGAATTTGTCGCCGACGCGAAGAACAAACCCGCCACCTTCAACTACGGCAGCAGTGGCAACTACGGCACCATGCATGTGCCTATGGAAATGCTCAAGGCCAGCGCCGGGTTTCGCATGACGCACATCCCCTACACGGGCGCGGGACCGGCGCTGCTGGCGTTGATTGGCGGACAGGTGGATGCCGTGGCCAGCGGGCCTAGCACGGTGGTGCAGCAGATTGCTGGCGGCAAGCTGCGTGCGCTGGCGCATTGGGGCGACAAGCCACTGGCTGCGTTGCCCGGTGTGCCCAGCTTGAAGCAGGCCGGTTATGCGGCCAGCTTTGCGCAGTGGTCGGCCCTGTTTGTGCCAGCCGGTGTGAGTGAAGACATCGTGCAAAAGCTGCGCGCCGCCGCTCGCAAAGTCGCCAGTGACCCGGCCGTGGTGGCCACGATTGCGCGCGCCGGCAGCCCCATCGAGTACTTGGACGCCCCTGAATTCCAGAGTTATTGGGACAGTGACGCCAAGGTGATGGTTGATGCCGTGCGCAAGATCGGCAAGGTCGAGTGACTTGAAAGTGCGCGCCAGGACAGCCTTATGAGACTCACCACTTGACCTGGTCAATCCTGGCGCGCGACGCCAGCGGCCGCCTGGGCGTGGCCATTGCCAGCCGCTTCTTTGCGGTGGGCGCCTTGTGTGTGCACAGCCGCGCAGGTGTGGGCGTGCTGGCCACGCAAGCGCTGGTCAATCCGCTGTACGGGCAGCAGGGCCTGGTATTGCTGGCGGCGGGGCGCAGCGCGGCGGAGGTGGTGGCGCAGCTGACTGGCGCCGATGCCGGCCGCGATCAGCGCCAGATGCACGTACTGCCGTGGTTAGGCGCGCCTGCCGTGCACACTGGCGCGGCTTGTGTCGATTGGTGCGGCCACTTGAGCCACGGCGACATCAGTCTGGCCGGCAACATGCTGGCGGGCCCGCAAGTGTTGCAAGCCTCGGCACAAGCCTTTGCTGACACGGCAGGACAGACCTTGGCGCAGCGCCTGATTGCCGCGCTGGTGGCCGGCGACGCGGCTGGCGGCGACAAGCGCGGGCGCCAATCGGCGGCGCTGCGCATGCAGGGCGCGCAGGACTATCCAGAACTCGACCTGCGTGTCGACGACCACGACAATCCCTTCACTGAGCTGCAGCGCTTGCACGCCAAGAGCCTGGAGCGCTTTCAGCCCTTTGTGGCCTGCCTGCCCAGCCTTGAGAGGCCAGCGGGTGAGCTGGACCGCAGCCGCATCGAAGCGGCCATCGCCGCCTTCAACACCCAACACGCCACGACGCCAGAAAGCCAAAGACCATGAAGATGCTGAACAAAGTGCTGGCCCTGGCCACGCTGATGCTGTGCGGTCTGGCCAGCGCGCAGACCCTGCCTAACCTCCGAATTGGTCTGGCCGAAGACCCCGATGTGCTGGACCCCACGCTGGCCCGCAGCTTCGTCGGCCGCCTGGTATTTGCCGCGCTGTGCGACAAGCTGGTGGACATCGACGACAAGCTGGGCCTGGTGCCGCAACTGGCGCTCAGCTGGGAATGGTCGGCCGACAGCAAGGCACTGACCTTCAAGCTGCGCCCAGGTGTCACTTTTCACGACGGTGAAAAGCTCGACGCTGCCGCCGTCAAGTTCAACATCGAACGCCACAAGACTTTGCCAGGCAGCAACCGGCGCGGTGAACTGGCACCCGTGGCCAGCGTAGATGTCGTGGACGCGCTGACCGTGCGCCTGAACCTGAGCGCGCCCTTCACGCCGCTGCTGGCGATATTGAGCGACCGCGCCGGCATGATGCTGAGCCCCAAAGCCGCGCAAGCAGCCGGCGAAAAATTTGGCCAGAACCCCGTGTGCAGCGGCCCCTTCAAGTTTGCCCAGCGCGTGGCGCAAGACCGCATCGTGCTGGAACGCTTCGACGGCCACAGGAACGCGGCCAACATTCACTTCGCCAAGATCAGCTACACACCCATCCCCGACGCCACCGTGCGCCTGGCCAACTTGAAAGCCGGGCAACTCGACTTCATCGAACGTGTGGCTTCGTCAGACATTGAAAAACTCAAGACCGACAAAAAAC
>JANNEX010000748.1:0-6200 GCA_031379155.1 Rubrivivax sp. | reverse complement strand
GTCGGCGCCAGAACATGACCGCCGAGCAAGAGCGCGAGTTGCTGGCGCCGTTCCTGGAGCGCGCCAGCACGGGTGGCATTCTGGTCGTCGGTCAGGTCAAGGCCGAGTTGGAAACTAAACTTGGGCGCTCGATGGCGCTGTCCTCGGTCTACAACCTGCTGCACCGGCACGGCTGGCGCAAGCTCGCGCCGGACAAGAGTCACCCGCAAAGCGACCCACTGGCTCAGCAGGAGTGGAAAAAAAACTCCCCGAGCGGCTTGCCCAAGCCCACACGCTCTGGCCCGACCAAGCCCCGATCAGGCTGATGTTCCAAGACGAGGCGCGCTTCGGGCGCATCAACGACGTGCGCCGCTGCTGGGCGCCCAAGCCGGTGCGCCCGCTGTGCCAGGCCATGCTCACGCACGAGTACACCTACGCCTATGCGGCCGCGATGTCCAGACCGGCGAGCTGGACTCGCTGATCCTGCCCCACGTCAACACCCACTGCATGCAGCTGTTCGTCGACGAAGTCGGACAGCGCCACCCCGACGAGCACATCGTGATGGTGCTCGACGGCGCAGGCTGGCATACCGGCGGCGAGCTTCGAGCGCCGGACAACATGCGGCTGATGAGCCTGCCGCCGTACGCACCTGAACTCAACCCGGTCGAGCATGTCTGGGATGAGTTGCGCGAGAAACGCTTCCACAACCGGGTGGACGCCCTCGAGGATCATCTCGAACTCGCGCTCAGGGACTTCGAGTTGAACCCTCAATGCATCAAATCAATCGTCGCTTGGCCTTGGATTATTGATGCACTATTGAACTAGAAATGGAATTAGGCGCCGCCTAAGATCATGTCAACGATCATGGCCAACCAACCGCCGCGGGGAAATGCACTCATGAAAGGCTCCTGTTGAAATGAGGGGCCCGGTTGGGCCTTGACGGCATTTCAGCAAGAGACGCCTGACTTTAGTAGCTGCGCACCTTTGTAGCTTGACAGCAAGAAGCCCGTGTGCTTGACGGCTAGATCAGACCAAAAGAAACCGCCTTCATGATGGCCACGTGCTTGCTAGACACCTCCAGCTTGCGCATGGCATTGCGCAGGTGGTAATTCACCGTGTGTTCGCTCATCGACAAGATCTGGCCCACCGCCCAGGCCGACTTGCCTTCGCGTGTCCACTGCAGCACTTCGCGCTCTCGGTTGGTCAGATGTGGGATGGGCGACAGCGGCCTGGCCTCGGGCAGCAGCACACGCACGGCTGTTTCCTGGGCGTAGACAGCCAAGAGCTGCAAGTCGGCCAGCAAACGCGTCAGCGCCATGTCTTCGGTGGGCAAGGGCGTGTCGCGGTCCACGCCCAGCAAGAAGTGGCGCCCGGCCGGCATGTGCAAGGCCATCGAAATGCCGGTGCGGTAGCCAAAGGGCGCCTGCTCTTCCCACAGGTCGGCGGCGTCTTCTTCGACGTACAGCGACTGGTCGTAGACAAAGGGCGTGCTGGACGACTTCAGCCGGCGCAGCACGGGGTCACGGCGCATGCTGTCGACGTTGCGCGAGGCTTCTGCAAAACCATTGGGCGTGTTGCCCACCATCACAAAAAGAGGCTTCTCACCAGGTTGGTCCACGGCCAGCGCCGCCGAGACGATGCCGAAATCCATGGCCTGGGCAAAGTGCAGCAAGCGACGCTCGAAGGTCACCTTGTCGCTTGCCGCGCCTACGTCCAGATAGTCCTGATGCCTCATTTATGGCCTTTGTACATCATCAAGGTTTGTAGGTTGCGAAAACCCGGATGCCTGGCGACCATGCAAGCATCAACAGCCAGCGGGGTGCTCTTATGGGTCTTCAGTCTTGGATGATCAAATCGTGGCCAATTATCGATTGCTTGCCACTTGCCGTGGACGGCGAATGGCCTGCCTTCCTGCACATGAGCACCCAGGTGCGGCAGGCACGGCGTGGCAGCGGCCCTTGCGCGGGCAGCACGGTGTGGGTGGGCAGCGTTGCGGGTGCCGCTGCGGATGCAGGTGCGGCTGGGTACGCAGGCCTGGCCTGGGACTGGGTGGAAATGCGCCCCGGTGTGATGTTGCTGGCCGACCCGAATTCCATCATCAGCAATCTGCGTGTCGTGGATGCGCGCAAAGCGCCGCTCGACAGCTTGTCGGCGCTGGTGTTTTTGAACACCTTGGTGCACCGGCTGCATTGGCAAGAGCCGGTGTGCGACGTCCTGGCCGCGGCGCAAGGGCAAGCGGGCGGCGGCCAGGCGGGCGCAGCGCCGGCGGTTTGCGTGGCCTGATTCAATGCGGATGGGCCGGCCCGGTGAATGCGCACTGCTCGAAGTAGCAGCTTGCAGCAGGGCCGGCTACTACAAGAGTTTGTAGGTTCGCGCGCCACGCGCCGGTGGTGCAATGGTCTGACTGATGGGTGCAGGGCGACGCCAGGCGCTTGTCAGTGGCTCGCTCTGGCCGTGTTGGTGATCATGGCCTGAGCTCTTTCGCGCACGCACCGCCGTCCCTCTCGCGATCGTGTGCTTGGCGCCGCCCTTCACCGGGGGGCGCCTTCTTTTTTGTCGGCGGGAAAGCTTTGCTAAGTTTCATGATGGGGGGGCAGCGCCCCAGATCATGGAACACTTCCACATTAAGGCAGCGTTTGTGCTTCCAGCCGCGCGATCCAGGTCATGGCCTGCGCGCGCGTCTGGCCGCACATGGCGGCCGTGGCTTCGAGTGACGCGCACACGGCGGGCCGTTCGGGCCGGCCAAACAAGCGGCAGCGCTGTTGTTCGTCAAGCTGCACACAGGCCACACCGGCCGGTTTGCCCTGCTTCATGCCGGGAATGGGGGAAGAAATGGAAGGCGCTGTGCAACAGGCGCCACAGCCAGCTCGGCAATGCATGGCGCGCATGCTATCGCTGCGGCGGCTTGGGGCACTGCCTCCGTAGAATCACTGCCTCTATGTTGCACCCGCAAAGCTTTGATGTGATCGTCGTCGGTGGTGGCCATGCCGGCACCGAAGCCGCGCTGGCGGCGGCGCGCATGGGCTGCGACACGCTGCTGCTCACGCACAACATCGAAACCCTGGGGCAGATGAGTTGCAACCCCAGCATCGGCGGCATTGGCAAAGGCCACTTGGTCAAAGAGATCGACGCCCTGGGCGGCGCCATGGCCGAATGCACCGACGAAGCTGGCATCCAGTTCCGCATTCTCAACGGCAGCAAGGGCCCCGCCGTGCGCGCCACCCGCGCCCAGGCCGACCGCATCTTGTACAAAGCCGCCGTGCGCCAGCGCCTGGAAAACCAGCCTCGGCTGTGGATTTTCCAGCAAGCGGTGGATGACCTGATGCTGGAAGGTGACCGTGTAGTGGGCGCTATCACGCAAGTGGGCATACGCTTTCGCGCGCGGGCGGTGGTGCTCACGGCGGGCACTTTTTTGGATGGCCGCATCCATGTCGGCCTGCAAAACTACAGCGCCGGGCGTGCTGGCGACCCGACGGCGGTCAGCCTGTCAGCGCGCCTGAAAGATTTGAAGTTGGCCCAAGGCCGCCTGAAAACCGGCACGCCGCCGCGCATAGACGGGCGCAGCATCAACTTCAACCGGCTGCAAGAACAGCCCGGCGACCTGAACCCGGTGCCCGTGTTCAGCTTCCTGGGCAGCGCCGCCCAGCATCCGCGCCAAGTGCCGTGCTGGATCACCCACACCAACGCGCGCACGCACGACATCATCAAGAGCGGGTTCGACCGCAGCCCCATGTTCACCGGCGTCATCGGCGGTGTGGGCCCGCGCTATTGCCCGAGCATCGAAGACAAGGTCAATCGCTTCGCCGACAAAGAGTCGCACCAGATTTTTCTGGAACCCGAAGGCCTGTCGACGCACGAGTTTTATCCCAACGGCATTTCAACGTCGCTGCCTTTTGATGTGCAGATTGCCGCTGTGCAGTCGATAGCGGGTTTGGAAAACGCCCACATCCTGCGCCCCGGCTACGCCATCGAATACGACTACTTCGACCCGCGTGAATTGCGCCCGAGCTTTGAGACGCGCGCCATTGGCGGCCTGTTTTTCGCCGGCCAGATCAACGGCACCACGGGCTACGAAGAAGCGGCCGCGCAGGGCTTGTATGCCGGGGTCAACGCCGCGCTGCAAGTGCAAGACAAGCCGGCCTGGCTGCCGCGCCGCGACCAGGCCTACCTGGGCGTGCTGGTCGATGACCTGGTGACCAAGGGCGTCACCGAGCCCTACCGCATGTTCACCAGCCGCGCCGAGTACCGATTGCAATTGCGTGAGGACAACGCCGATCTGCGCCTGACCGAAGCCGGCCGCACGCTGGGCTTGGTGAACGACGCGCGCTGGGCCGCTTTCAGCCTCAAGCGCGAGCGGCTTGAGCGCGAGCTGCAGCGCCTGCGCGCAACTTGGGTGCGGCCTGCCACCCTGCCCGCCGCCGATGCCGAGCGTTTGCTGGGCAAGGCGCTGGAGCACGAATACGCGCTGGCCGACTTGATGCGCCGCCCTGGCGTCGGCTTCGACGCCGTCAGCGAGGCTGCGGCAATTGCGGCGGTCGTTGCCGGCCGCGATGACGCTGTTTCACGTGAAACCTTGCGCGCCGAGTTTGGCGCGGCTGAGGCCGACGCAGTTATCGAACAGGCTGAGATCAGCATCAAGTACGCCGGCTACATCGGCAAACAAAACGAAGAGGTGGATCGCGCATCGGCGCTGGAAGACTTGCAGCTGCCAGGCAGCCTGGACTACGCCCAAGTCAGCGCCCTGTCTTTTGAAGCGCGCCAAAAACTCAGCCGCCACCGCCCGGCCACGCTGGGCCAGGCCTCGCGCATTTCTGGCATCACGCCAGCGGCGATTTCTTTGCTGCTGGTGCATTTGAAGAAGCACCGGGCGAGCATTGGGGCAAGCGTTCCAAAAAGTACGCTTGTCCAGAACGAAATCGACCCCATCGCAGGCAAGGCGGCCTGATTGCCCAGCGAGCTTGCCGCGCACTGCGAAGGCCTGGGTCTGGCGCCCACTGCCGCGCAAACCCAGGCCCTGCTGGCCTACCTCGATCTGCTCCAGCGCTGGAACGCTACCTACAACCTGACGGCGGTGCGCGAGCGCGCCACCATGCTCACCCACCATCTGGCCGACTGCTTGGCGGTGGTCAAGCCCCTGCAACGGCAGATGCCAACTGGCCATGGCCCTGTGCGTGCGCGTGTGCTTGACGTGGGCAGCGGCGGCGGCTTGCCCGGCGTGGTGCTGGCCATCTTGCTGCCTTCACTGGACGTGACCTGTGTCGACGCCGTGGGCAAGAAGGCCGCCTTCGTTCGCCAGGCCGCCGGTGCCCTGGCTTTGCCCAACTTGCATGCAGTGCACGCGCGGGTCGAGTCGCTGCTGGTCCCGCCGTTTGACCTCATCACGTCGCGCGCCTTTGCTTCGCTGGCCGACTTTGTTCGTCTCAGCCAACACATGCTGGCCCCAGGCGGCAGGTGGATGGCCATGAAGGGCAAAAGGCCCGATGCAGAAATCGCCGCTCTGCCCCCCGAGGAAGATGTGTTTCACGTGGAACCATTGACCGTTCCTGGGCTGGGCGCCGAGCGCTGCTTGGTCTGGATGCGGCCCCGTCTCAAATAGCACCAAGCCAGAGATCAGCATGAAACTCCTGTTCGCCATCCTTGCCCTGCTGCCCCTGGGCACGTGGGCGCAGCCGCTACCCGTCGCCGCCCTGCCCAGCCTGGACGTGCCCAGCTACATGGGCATCTGGTACCAGGTGGCCTGGTTCCCCAACCGCTTCCAGAAACAGTGCGTCTCCGACACCGCAGCCACCTACCGCCAGCTGAATGGCGGCAGTGTCGAGGTGATCAATCGCTGCCGCCTGGCTGACGGTCGGCTCGAAGACATCACCGGCCTGGCGCGCCCGGCAGGTTCGGTGCTGAATGGCAGCAAGCTTGAGCCCGCGCAACTCGAGGTCAGCTTCCTGCCGCCCCTGCTGCGCTGGCTGCCCATCTGGGGCCGCTACTGGGTCTTGCAGCGCGCTGACGACGGCCGCTACGCCGTGGTCAGCGAGCCCAGCCGCGAGTACTTGTGGGTGCTGTCGCGCACGCCCACGCTGCTGGCCGCCGATGAAACTGCGATACGCTCCCAGCTCGTTCAGCAGGGCTTTGATCTGGCCCGCTGGCAAGCCCACCCCCACACACCCGCCGCCACGGCCCCGCGCTGAAGCTGCGCCGGTGCAAAGCTAAACACAAGCCACAGCCAT
>JANNEX010000719.1:0-3003 GCA_031379155.1 Rubrivivax sp. | reverse complement strand
TGCCGCGTGGCCGCCACCGCGCGCCGCCTGGGCGTGCGCACCGTGGCCGTGTACTCGGACGTGGACGCCCAAGCCCGCCACGTGCGCGCCTGCGACGAAGCCGTGCACGTGGGTGGCAACGCGCCGCGCGACAGCTACTTGCAGTGGCAACGCATCATCAGCGCCGCCAAAGCCACGGGCGCCCAGGCCATACACCCCGGCTATGGCTTCGTCAGCGAGAACACGGAATTTGCGCAAGCCTGCGCCGACCACGGCCTGGTCTTCATCGGCCCGCCGGCCAGCGCCATCGCCGCCATGGGCAGCAAGAGTGCCGCCAAGACTTTGATGGAAAAAGCCGGCGTGCCCCTGGTGCCGGGCTACCACGGCAGCAACAACGAGCCCGCCTTCCTGGCGCAAGAGGCGCAGGCCATGGGCTACCCGGTGCTTATCAAGGCCAGCGCAGGCGGTGGTGGCAAGGGCATGCGGCGCGTCGACAAGGCCGAAGACTTTGTCGCCGCCTTGGCATCGTGCCAACGCGAAGCCAAGGCCAGCTTTGGTGATGAGCACGTGCTGGTTGAACGTTATGTCACGCGTCCGCGCCACATCGAAATCCAGGTCTTTGGCGATACGCAAGGCCAGTGTGTGTACCTGTTTGAGCGCGACTGCTCGGTGCAGCGCCGCCATCAAAAGGTGCTGGAAGAAGCTCCCGCGCCGGGCATGAGCGAAGAGCGCCGCGCCGAGATGGGCGCGGCGGCCGTGGCCGCAGCCAAAGCCGTGGGCTATGTGGGCGCGGGCACGGTGGAATTCATTGCCGAACCTGCCGGTGACGGCGACTTGCGCTTTTATTTCATGGAGATGAACACGCGGCTGCAAGTCGAACACCCGGTAACCGAAGCCATCACTGGCCTGGACCTGGTGGAGTGGCAGTTGCGTGTGGCCAGCGGCCAGCCGTTGCCGTTGCGCCAAGACCAGCTCAAGCGGCGCGGCCACGCCATTGAAGCGCGCATCTGCGCCGAAAACCCCGATGCCAATTTTCTGCCTGCCACTGGCACGCTGCACGTCGCGCGCTGGCCGGCGCACGTGGCTTTTGAGCGCAGCGACGAAAAAGCGCGGGTGGACAGCGGCGTGTTTGAGGGCGACGCCATCAGCCCCCACTACGACAGCATGATCGCCAAGCTCATCGTCTGGGGCGAAGACCGCCATCAGGCACTGGCGCGTTTGTCGGCGGCCTTGGCTGACACGCACATCATGGGTCTGAACACCAACGTCGCCTTCTTGCGCCGCGTGGTGTCCAGCCAGGCCTTTGCGACGGCGGACCTGGACACGGCGCTGATCGAACGCGAACGCCCGGCACTGTTTGAAGCGCCGCCGCTGGCGCCTGAAATCGTGGCCGCAGGTGTGGCCGCTTTCCATCTGGCGGCAGAAAGCCAACTCGAAGACGCGGACCCCTGGTCACGCCGCGACGGCTGGCGCTTGCATGGCGGCGCACACCGCCGCTTCAGCCTGGAGCTGGCGGGCAACACCATCACGCCCACGCTGGTGCGCCTGCACGATGGCGCCACGCGCCTGCAATTGGGCGGCCAGAACTGGCCCTTCAGTGCTCGCGACCTGGGCGGCGGCAAACACGACGTGCAACTGGGCGAGCAGCGCATCGCCCTCAGCGTGTACGCTCACGAAGAACGTTATGCCGTGTTTGCGCCGCACGCCAGCGCCCTGGTGGCCGAGCACGACCCCATCGCCCACGCTGGGCAAGGCGTGGTCGAAGGCGGCCGGCTGACCGCGCCCATGCCGGGCAAGGTGGTGTCCTTCCTGGCCAAGGTGGGCGATGCCGTGAAGCGCGGCCAGGCCCTGGCGGTGATGGAGGCCATGAAGATGGAGCACACCATTAGCGCGCCGCACGACGGTGTCGTGCAAGAGCTGCTTTACGGCGTGGGCGACCAGGTGGCCGAGGGTGGTGAGCTGCTGCGCCTGGGCAAGGCCTGAATCACACCCCGCGCAGGGTCAGCGCCGGGTTAGCGCCGGGCTAGCGCGTTTGTGCGTTGGCCGCAGCCGGCAAACCGAACAAGGAATTGAACAAACGCGCGCCGACCAGGCCCGAACCCGAGCCTTTGTGGGCAGCGGCCAAAAGCGTCGCCTCGTCAGGGCTGGCCGCAGCGCGGCGAAAGTGGTGGGCCAGCAAGGGTGCGTCGCTGTGGTGCAGCGCATCGCACACCAGCAGCACGTCACGGGCGTACAGCGCCTCTTGCACCATGCGTTGGCGGTCCAGGCCCTGGCCCAGTTCACGCACCAGCAGCGCATGAATGCGGTCGGCAATCTTGAAACAGTGGCGGGTGTGCATGGGCTTGGTCCTGGCGCGCATTTTTTGCACGTAAGGCCCAGCCAGCCATCCCCACAAAGGCGGACTGAATGACCCCAGTACATTTGAAACCTGGCGCAGCGTGTAGGCTCGCGCCCTGCGCCCTTTCAGGATTTGCCCATGCTGCCCACCCACGTCACCCTGGTTGAAGTTGGCCCGCGCGACGGGCTGCAAAACGAAGCGCAAGCCGTGAGCAGCGCGCACAAGATCGAGTTGGTGCAGCGCTTGCAAGCGGCGGGCTGCCGTGAAATTGAAGTCACCAGCTTCGTCAGCCCCAAGTGGGTGCCGCAGATGGCCGATAACGCCCAGGTCATGGCCGGCATCACACGCCATGCGGGCGTGCGCTACTCAGTCCTCACACCCAACCTCAAAGGCCTGCAAGCGGCGCTGGTGTGCAGGCCTGATGAAGTGGTGGTGTTTGGCGCCGCCAGCGAAGCCTTCAGCCAGCGCAACATCAACTGCTCCATCGCCCAGAGCATCGAACGCTTTGCGCCCGTGGTGGCTGCCGCCCACGAAGCCGGCGTGAAGGTGCGCGCGGCCGTGTCCTGCGCCTTGGGCTGCCCCTACCAGGGCGAGGTCTCGCCCGACGAAGTGGAACGTGTCGTGCGCCTGATGAAAGGCATAGGCGTGGACCACTGCGGCATTGCCGACACCATTGGCGTGGGCAC
>JANNEX010000690.1:0-3824 GCA_031379155.1 Rubrivivax sp. | reverse complement strand
TCTCAAGTCAAGAGGGTTGAATTGGTTCTTGGCTGTTCGGCTGTTCCCCTTGGATAGCGGCAATTTGAATTGGCTGTTGATTTGAATTGCCGGGTCCCGATGTGGTGCGACTCGAAGTTGTGGCGCGACAGAGAACAGAGTGCACATCTACAAACGGCCTTGTTGCACCTGCCGGTGCGGACCCAGATACGAACCGCTCAGTCGGGCTCCATTCGCTCCGCGGGTTTGGGCGCGATTGCCGCCACGCAGGGTTAGTCGAGTTCACCAGCTGCCGGTCTGACCTGTCAGTGCATCTTCGAGAGCACGTCTATGGGAGGGCAATTCACTTCGGGAAAATGGGTTGAAGGGGTTGATCGGTCGCAGCGTTGTTCAAGCCGCACAGGCCATGCGCTGGGCTGTCTGAGCCCCAGCGGCGCTCTTGGCTGGCGCGCACTTGGCTTGCGGCTTGACGCTGACGTGGTTGGCATCGAAGCCCTGCTCGCGCGTCATCACCGCCCACAAGATGCGCGCGTTCTTGTTGGCCATGGCCACACACGCCTTTTGCCAGCCCACGCGGGCTGTGAGTTGCACCAGCCATCGGCTGGTGGGGTCATCTCGCTTGCCCGCGCTCATCACCGCAGATTTGGCCCCCTGAATCAGCAGCGTGCGCAGGTAGTCGTCTCCTCGCTTGGTGATCCGCCCCAGACTGGCTTTGCCGCCGCTGGAGTTCTGGCTGGGCACCAGGCCAAGCCATGCGCCGAATTGGTGTCCACTTTTGAACTGCTTGAACTCAGCAACGCTGGCGCTCAGCGCCGAGGCACCAATCTGGCCGATGCCGCTGATCTTGGCCGCGCGCTTGGCCGCTTCGCTGCTGCGCACGTGCGCGCCTATCTGCTGGTCGCACCAGCGCATGCGCTCGTCCAGACCTCGCCAATGTTCATACGCTTGTTGCACCGCCATCCGGGCCAACCCTGTGAGCTCGTTGCTGGCGTCTTCGATGACATCGGCCAGCACCGCACGCACCACCTTGGGGCTCTTGCCAAACACCAGATCAAACTCGGCCAGCACGCCCCTTATGCGATTGATGCAGGCCGTGCGCTCTTCTTTGAATCCTTCGCGCATGCGGTGCAGCACCATCACGCCTTGCTGCTCGGCGCTCTTGATCGGCACAAATCGCATCGTCGGGCGCGAGGCCGCAACGCACACCGCCGCAGCGTCGGTCATGTCGTTCTTGCCGCTCTTGCCTTCCATGCGGTACGGGCTGACGAAGCTGGCCGCGATCAGCCGCGCATCCACCCCCATCGCCCTGAGCCGGCGCGCCCACGCGTGCGCGCCGCTGCACGCCTCCATCGCCACCACGCAGCCCGGGGGCAACTGCGCACACCACGCAAGGAACTGCTCGCGCTTGACGGCACGGGCCACCACCCGCCGGCCCGCACCATCCACCGCGTGAAGCTGGATCACGTTCTTGGCCAGGTCCACACCAACCCGAGCAATCACCGCTCGTGTAATCTCTGCCACGGGACTTCTCCTGTTTAGGTTTCAGATTGAATAAACACACTTCAATCTTGGTGCATCGACACCGTTACCGAATTGGGGGAGTCCCTTCGTATTCGCTCAAAGGGAGCGCCAACGGCAGGCCACCAGGGCCCGGCCTGGCGGTACGCTGTACATTTTCTGCCTGCGGGCCCTGGCGTCCTGCCGTTGGCTCCCGCTTAGCTCGAACGTTAGGCGTCACAAAACCACCATTGCGACCTACCCAGGGTGAAAAAGGCCACTGCGCCGGTCCAGCTTGCCCGTCTGAACCTTCCGTGGTACAACTGCGGCATGGTGACTCATGGCTAAGGTGCCTCCGCAAAAGACACCGCTGATTTTCTTCCGGATGGAGAGCGGCGCGGAACCAGTGCGCGAGTGGCTGAAGGAACTGCCTCCAGAAGACCGTCGCGAGATGGGCAAAGACTTGATGCGTGCTCAATGGCGATGGCCAGTCGGGATGCCGCTCTGCCGCCCGATGGGCGAAGGACTGTGGGAGATTCGGACCGACCTGCCGAGTAAACGCATAGCCCGCGTGCTTCTTGGTGTTGATGACGGTGTACTTGTAGCTCTTCATGCGTTCATCAAGAAGACGCAGAAGACTCCTCCAACTGAACTCGCGGTCGCCCGGAAGCGGCTGAAGGAACTGAAATCATGAAGAAGCGCAGTCACGGAAGCAGTCTTGATGATTTCCTGAAAGAGGAAGGCACCTACGACCAAGATCAAGCTTTGGCAATAAAGGAGGTCATCGTCTGGCAGCTCACAGACGCTATGCATGAGAAATCACTCAGCAAAGCACGCCTGGCTGTCCTGCTCGGCACCAGCAGGTCACAAGTCGACAGGTTGCTGGACCCGACGCGAGACGTCATGCTCTCCACGCTGCAGAGGGCTGCAGAGCTGGTTGGCAGAAAGGTTCAAATTGAACTCGTCTGAGCACGTGCCGAGTGACGCCTAACCCCTCGCTCAAGCGGAGCGCCAACGGCATGTCGCGCTGGCCATCAAGCGCTGGGCCTACGGCCCATTTTGCGCTTGCTGTCCAGCGCGACATGCCGTCGTCGCCCGCTTAGCTCGAACGTTAAGCCACACAAAAACAGGTCCGCGCCCAGCAGTCGCCACGTCCGCCACCACGCATGATGTCAACCACGCCCCGCAGGCCCAAAATCAAGTGCAAGGGCTGTACCGATTGGCTTGTACGGCTAAACCAAGCCGAAGCAATTGCAAAAAACACATGTGCGTTGCCAGATCGTTTGCTTCGAAAAAGGTAGAAATGACTGAACACTTGGCAAATGTGGCTGCAGAACAAAGTCAGCAAAAGAGCCCGGTAGCCATTGAGTTGAAAACAGAAGCCCAAAACAGCGGGGTCGAGATGTCGGTACCGGTTTCAAATACAAGGTGGCACATCTTTTCGCCGCCAGGTGCAGCAGTTTCAAAAAAGTCAACACAAACGCAATGCAACGCGCTGGCACCGGCCGGTCATCCAACAGTGTGGCCTAACCAATCGCTCAAGTGGAGCGCCAACGGCAGGCCACCAGGGCCCGGTCTGAGGTACTACGCACATTTTCTCAGCCCGGGCCCTGGCGTCCTGCCGTCGTCGCCCACTTAGCTCAAACGTTAGGCATCCGAAAACGCACCGGTTGCGTCCGGTACTGCGTTCCGGTACTATGCACACATGAAGCGCGCCCATCAGCGAACACTTGAAGCGGTCTTCGCTCACCCTACCAGCGCGAACATCCCCTGGAAAGACATCGAAGCCCTCTTCAGCTGCCTTGGCGCCGAGGTCAGCGAGCGCGAAGGTAGTCGTGTCGCCATTTTTCTGTTCAATGAAGTACGCGTCTTCCACAGACCACATCCCTCGCCGAAGACTGACAAGGGCGCTGTGGTGTCAGTGAAGAAGTGGCTCGAGCAACACGGAGTAAAGCCATGAACGTCATGACAGTAGACGGATACAACGCGAAGATTGAGTACGACCCTGAAATTGACATGTTCAGGGGTGAGATTCTGGGTCTTACTGGTGGAGCAGATTTCTATGGCAAGACCCCGAAGGAGCTCAAGGCAGAGTTCAAGAAGTCCTTGACTGTGTTTCTTGACGTCTGCAAGGAGAAAGGCATCGAACCGCGTCGCAACTACTCCGGCAAGTTCAACCTCCGCATCCCCCCTGAGTTGCATGAGAGGCTTGCCATAGCCGCTCAGGCTGAAGGAAAGAGCATCAACACGCTGGCTCAAGAAGCACTCGCGCAGCACGTCGCGGTCTGATGCCTAACCCCTCAGTCAAGCGGAGCGCCAACGGCATGCCACCAGGGCCCGGCCTGAGG
>JANNEX010000685.1:0-1592 GCA_031379155.1 Rubrivivax sp. | reverse complement strand
TCCACCGCCCAGCGCATCACGCCCTTGTGCTGCGCGCGCAGGCCGTGCAGTGCCGGCAGCCACTGCGCCAGCATGCGTTGCAGCACCGTGCGCGAGGGCGACTCCACCAGCATCTGCATGCGCTCAACATCGGCCACCTTGGCCACAAAGGGTGGCACCGGGCGGTAGGCGGTGACACCCTCAAAGGCCTGCGCCAGGCTGGACGCGGCTTGCAAGAAATCGTTGGCCGCTTGCGCCGTGCGCGCGTCGGCACGCACCAGGGCTAACGCAGCAAAAGGTGGTAAGCCTGCTGCCCGGCGTTCGGCCAATTGCGCGGCGGCAAAGGCCTGGTAGTCATGTGCACGAAGTGCCGCGTACAGCGGGTGGCGTGGGTTCCAGGTCTGCACCCACATCTCGCTGCGTGCGGCTTGTTCTGCGTCGCGCCCGGCGCGGCCTGCCGCCTGCATGAGCAAAGCAAACAAACGCTCGGGGGCACGAAAGTCGCTGCTGAACAAGGCGCCGTCGGGGTTGACCGCCGCCACCAGGGTCACACGGCGAAAGTCGTGGCCCTTGGCCACCATCTGCGTGCCCACCAGCACGTCCACCTCGCCGGCATGCACCGCAGCCAGTTGTTGTTCCAGCACACCCACACCGCGTGTGCTGTCGGCGTCTATGCGTGCAATTCTGGCGTTAGGCAACAGCGCAGCCAATTGTTCGGCCAGCTTTTCGGTGCCGCGCCCAATGGGTGCAATGTCCAGGTTGCCGCAGTCGGGGCAGGCGCGTGGCACACGTTCGCTGAAGGCGCAGTGGTGGCAGCGCAAGGTGCGGTCTGATTTGTGAAAGACGCGCCAGGCGCTGCAATGTGGGCAGCCGCTTTTCCAGCCGCAGGCGCCGCAGTGCAGCACTGGCGCGTAGCCCCTGCGATTCAGCAGCAGCAGGCTTTGTTCACCACGCTCCAGGCGCGTCTGTATGGCCGCCAGCAGCGCGGGCGCCAGCACACGCGGCGGCCCTTCGATGAGGGGCAGTTGTGTCATGTCCACCACGCGCACTTGCGGCATGGCGCCGCCGCCAATGCGCTGGTCCAGCGCCAGGCGTTGGTAGCGGCCTTCTTGCACGCGCTGCCAGGTTTCCAGCGACGGTGTCGCCGAGCCCAGCAGCACCGGCACCCGCCACTGGCGGGCGCGCCACACCGCCAGGTCGCGCGCCGAATAACGCGCGCCGTCTTGCTGCTTGAAAGAAGGGTCATGCTCTTCGTCAACCACGACCAGGCCCAGGCGGGGCAGCGGCGTGAACACCGCCAGGCGTGTGCCCAGCACCAGGTCGGCCAGGCCCAGGTGGGCCAGAAGCCAATGGCGCAAGCGTTGGGCGGGCGTCAAACCGCTGTGCAGGCTGACCAACACGTGACCCGGAAAGCGCTGCGCAAAACGCGCTTCGAGTTGTGGCGTGAGGTTGATTTCTGGCACCAGCACCAGGGCCTGCTGGCCGCGCTGCAAAGCCTGTTCGGCAGCGTGCAGGTAGACCTCGGTCTTGCCACTGCCGGTGACGCCGTGCAGCAGCAGCGGCTTGCTGGCCTGGGTCACGTCCGCGATGGCAGCCAGCGCGGCCTGCTGTTC
>JANNEX010000684.1:0-2254 GCA_031379155.1 Rubrivivax sp. | reverse complement strand
CAAGTCGTCTTGCGTGCCGTGCACGATGACCACCTTGGCGCGGATGCGCGGCAACAGCGCAGCCAGCGCTTGCAACTCGCTCTTGAAGGCCATCAGCTCTTGATTGGCGTTGCGCAGGGCGCGTGGCAGCAGCGCTTGCACTGGCGCCCAGGCGCCCAGGCGTTGCATGGGGTGGATGCTTTCTTGCGCGGGGTCGAGCGAGGCTGCCAGCAGCACCAGGCCGCTGACACGTTCTGGGTGGTCTGCCGCCACGCGCGCCACCACGGCACCGCCCAGCGAATGGCCCAGCAGCACCACGGGTCGGCCATCGGTGGGCATCAAGGCCAGTACGGCAGCGGCTTGTTCGGCCAGACGGGTGACGGCGCCTGCGGGGTCGCTGTGGCCAAAGCCGGGGCGGTCCAGCGCCAGCACTTCCATGCCGGCTGGCGGGTTATGCAGGTAGTCGGCCCAGCCCACGGCTTCGCCAGGTGTGCCATGCACCAGGATCAGGCGCGCGCCTTGCGGCTTGCCTGCGCGCAAAACGCTGAGCGAGTGCGGTGTGCCCGTCAGCACTTGTTGCGAACGCAAAGCCTCCATCGCATCGGGCGCGGTGCGTGGGCCTGCCGGTGCGCAGCCAGCCGCCGCCAAGGCCACGCCCAGGGCGCTGATCAGGCGGCTGCGTGGCACGCTGTGGATGCGGTCTTGCCACAGCGGTCGGCCAAGCCACGCGGGGCGCGCGGCCACGCTGGCTTGTGGGCGGATGGGATCGCGGCTGTTCATGGCGCTGTCATGATGGCCCTGCACAGTCGCGCACACCACCCCTTCATTACACCTCCTGCGCGTAAGCCCGGCCTGCCCGCAACGACTGAAGGCGGTCGCAGCCGGGAGAGCCGCATGTCCAGCCCCTTCGCCAGTTCCAGCACAGCCAGCACCCAAGCCCCCGCCAAGCCGGCCTATGGCGTGCGCCTGGCGCGCAGCGCTGCCGATGTGCGCGCGGCCCAGGCCCTGCGCTTTGAGGTCTTCAACGTCGAGATGAATGAAGGCCTGGTGCAGTCTTACGACACCGGCCTGGACGCCGACCCCTTTGACGCCGTGTGCGACCACCTTCTGGTGCATGACAGCAACGATGGCACGTTGGTGGGCACCTACCGTTTGCAGACCGGCACCCGCGCCAAGGCCGGCCTGGGCTACTACAGCGAACGCGAATTCAACTTTGCGCCCTTTGAGGCGATGCGCGCGCAAATTTTGGAACTGGGCCGCGCCTGCATCCACCTCAAGCACCGCAACTTTGCCGTGTTGACACTGCTGTGGAAGGGCATTGGCAGCTACGCGCAAGAGCAGAGCGTGCGCTACCTCATTGGTTGCAGTTCCATCACGTCGCAAGACGCGGCCGATGGTGCGGCCGTGTACCAGGCGCTGGCCGCGCAGCGCGCGCCGCAAGCGTGGCAGACCTTGCCGCAGCCGGCTTTTGCCTGCCCCTTGCACGCACTGGCCGTGCCAGCGCCGCGCATCCCGCGTTTGTTGTCGGCCTACCTGGGCATGGGCGCGGCGATTTGTGCGCCGCCGGCCATTGACCGCGAATTTCGCAGCATTGACTTTTTGACCTGGGCCGATGTGCATTCGCCGGCCGTGCAGGCCATGCAAGCACGGGGCCGATTCGTGGTCTAGGCCAGAGTCAAACAGCCCAGGGGGGCCCAAGATCGGCTGTAATGCGGCTTGCCGGTCGCCGACCGACGCCATGGGCCCTACATGTCTCTTGAATCCGAACTGGCTGGACTGCACCAGCCCTTGCTGCGCTTTGCCAAGATGCAATTGCGCAACGACAGCATGGCCGAAGACGTGGTCTCGGAAACGCTGCTGGCCATTCTTGAGAAGCCGCACAACTTTGCCGGCCGCAGCACGCTGCGTACCTATGCCACGGGCATCCTCAAATTCAAGGTCATTGACGTGCTTCGCAAGCGCGGGCGTGAAGTCCACATCGAGCCGCTGGACGAACAGAGCATGGACGACGCCATGGACGCGCTGTTTGCGCAAGACGGGCACTGGAAAGAGCCGCCGCCAGCCTGGCAGCAGCCAGAAAAGTCGCTCGAGCAGCGTCAGTTTTTTGAGCACTTGCAGGCCTGTGTCGACCGCTTGCCGGCCAAGACCGGGCGCGTTTTCATGATGCGTGAATGGCTGGAACGCGAGGTCGACGACATCTGCACCGAGCTGGGCATCACCGCCAACAACTGCGGCGTGATGCTGTACCGCGCGCGGCTGCAATTGCGCGAATGCC
>JANNEX010000666.1:0-3282 GCA_031379155.1 Rubrivivax sp. | reverse complement strand
TTGAGGGTGATCTTTTGCAGGCGCGGCACTTGCATCACCGACGTGAAGCCGAACTTGGCCATCAGGTCAGGGACGATCTTTTCGCGGTAGATGGTTTGCAGGCGCGCGCCGGTGACGGCGTCGGCCTTGCCAGCCGGAACTTCTGCTTTGTTCTTTGCCATGATGCGTTAAGCCTTGATCTCTGCGCCGCTGGACTTGTAGACGCGGACCTTCTTGTCGCCATCTAGCTTGATGCCCACGCGGTCAGCCTTGCCCGTGGCTGCGTTAAAGATGGCCACGTTGCTTTGGTGGATGGGCATGGTCTTGTCGACGACGCCACCCGTGCTGCCCTTGAGCGGGTTGGGCTTGACGTGCTTCTTGGCCACGTTGACGCCTTCAACGACGATGTGGTCGTCGTCCACGCGCAGCGTGACGGTGCCACGCTTGCCTTTGTCGCGGCCGGTGGTCACGATGACCTGGTCGCCTTTGCGAATTTTGTTCATGGTCGGGGTCCTAACGAGACAGCGCTTAGAGCACCTTCTTCAAAGCACTTCGGGCGCCAGCGAGACGATCTTCATGAAACGCTCGGTGCGCAGTTCGCGCGTCACCGGCCCAAAGATGCGCGTGCCGATGGGCTCGAGCTTGGCGTTGAGCAGCACGGCGGCGTTGGCGTCAAACTTGATCAGTGAGCCGTCCTGGCGGCGCACGCCCTTGGCGGTGCGCACGACCACGGCGCTGTAGACCTCGCCTTTTTTGACGCGGCCACGCGGTGCGGCTTCTTTGATGCTGACCTTGATCACGTCACCAATGCCGGCGTAACGGCGCTTGGAGCCGCCCAGCACCTTGATGCACTGGACGGATTTGGCACCCGTGTTGTCGGCCACGTCGAGCCGGGTTTGCATTTGGATCATTTGTTCTCCCCAACTTGGTCACCGTGCTTTGCAGCGCTGGTGGCCAGTCTTGGGCCCGTGTATGGGATGAAGCCGTTTGTTCAGCTACTGCACTTGCCACTTGCGCTTGCCTGCGTTTGCCGCTTTTGCTGCGCTTGCACGTGTTGTCGCTGCCCAAAGGGCGAAGCCTTGGAGTATGGCAGGGAATGCCCGGGCCCGTCAAGGGCCAGGGCCCAAATCTTTCAGGCCAGCACTTGTTTGACTTGGGCCAGCATCGTGCCTGCGTCGCTGACCTCGAACTTGCCCGGGGCTTCAACATTGAGCGTCTTGACGACACCGTCCACCACCAGCATCGAGTAGCGGTTGGAACGCAGGCCCATGCCACGCGTCGTCAGATCCAGGGTCAGGCCGGTGGCTTGCGCAAAAGCGGCGCTGCCGTCGGCCATCATGCGCACCTTGCCTGAAGTCTTCTGGTCACGGCCCCAGGCGCCCATCACAAAGGCGTCGTTGACCGACACGCACCAGATCTCGTCCACACCCGCCGCTTGCAGCGCGCCGGCCTGTTCCACATATCCCGGCACATGTTTGGCCGAGCAAGTGGGGGTGTAGGCGCCGGGCAGCGCGAAGACCGCAATCTTCTTGCCGGCGGTGGTCTTTTCCACATCAAAAGTGTTAGGGCCCAGCGAGCAGCCGTTGCCTTCAACTTCGATGAATTCTTGCAGGCTGCCCGCAGGCAGTTTGTCTCCGACTTTCAACATAAGTGAACTCCTGAGAGGGGCGTAAAAACGACCGGGGGCTGGAGTGTCCAGCAACCGGTCGTGGCTTGTGCTTGCGGGGTCTTTGCCACGCTGCAAAGGATCAGACGAGCTTGGCCTTTTCGAGCAGGCGCGTCACGGTCCACGACTTGGTTTTGCTGATGGGGCGGCCTTCGGTGATTTCCACCAGGTCGCCCATCTTGTGCTCGCCCTTTTCGTCGTGGGCGTGGTACTTGCTGGACTTGGCCACAATCTTGCCGTAGAGCTCGTGCGCGGTGCGCCGCTCAACCAGCACGGTGACGGTCTTGGAACGCTTGTCGCTGACGATGCGCCCGACCAGCGTGCGCTTGTTCTTCACGGGTGCAACCGCTGCAACTGCGGCTACAACAGTGGCCGCAACGTCGGTGGTTTGTGCTTCGCTCATTGGGCAGCCTCTTTGGCCTGTTGGCGCTTCTTCTCGGCGATGATGGTTTTCACGCGTGCCACGTCGCGGCGGGTGTTGCCCAGCTGCGTGTGGTTGGTGAGCTGTTGGGTGGCCCTTTGCATGCGCAGGCCGAAGTGGGCCTTTAGCAGGTCAGCCACTTCTTTTTCCAGCGCCGTGATGTCCTTGGTGCGCAGTTCGGATGTCTTCATGTCTGTGTCTCCTTGGCCGCGTCAGGTGCCGACGTGGCGAGCCACGAAGGTGCAACGCAGCGGCAGCTTGGCCGAAGCCAGCAGGAAGGCTTCGCGTGCCAACTGCTCGGGCACGCCGTTCAGTTCGTACAGCACCTTGCCTGGCTGGATTTCAGCCACGTAGTACTCGGGGTTGCCCTTGCCGTTGCCCATGCGCACTTCGGCCGGCTTTTGTGAAATCGGCTTGTCCGGAAAGATGCGGATGAAGACGCGGCCGCCACGCTTGATGTGGCGGCTGATGGCGCGGCGAGCGGCTTCAATCTGGCGCGCCGTGATGCGGCCGCGCTCGGTGGCCTTGAGGCCAAATTCGCCAAACGACACATTGGCGCCACGCGTGGCGATGCCGGTGTTGCGGCCTTTGTGTTCCTTGCGGAACTTGCGACGTGCAGGTTGCAGCATGCTTATTCTCCTTTGGTCTCACCGGCAGCCGGGGCTGCTGGTGTGGCACGGCGCACGCGCTTGACGGCTGGGCCTTTTGGTCCGGACGGGCCATCCGCAGCCGTTGAAGACGGCGCAGCAACGGCGCCAGCGGCACCCGCAGCAGCGGGTGCGGCCATGTCCGCACGCGGTGCACGGTCACCCCCTGGGCGGCCACGGCCACCGGGTGCGCCAGGGCGGCCATCAGGGCCACCGGGGCGCGGGCCACGGCGGTCACGGCGGTCGTTGTCGTTTTCAGTCTTGGGCAGCTGCGGTGCGTCGCCATTGGCCAGACGGTCGCCACGGTAGACCCAGACCTTGACGCCAATGACGCCGTAGGTGGTCTTGGCTTCAGAGAAACCGTAGTCGATGTCTGCACGCAAGGTGTGAAGCGGCACGCGGCCTTCGCGGTACCACTCGCAACGGGCGATTTCGATGCCGTTGAGGCGGCCCGAAGACATGATCTTGATGCCCTGCGCGCCCAGGCGCATGGCGTTTTGCATCGCGCGCTTCATGGCGCGGCGGAACATGATGCGCTTCTCGAGCTGCTGCGTGATGCTGTCGGCGAT
>JANNEX010000639.1:0-7587 GCA_031379155.1 Rubrivivax sp. | reverse complement strand
GTGAGGTAGACCATGTCGATGTCACTTGCTTTACTCGCGATCCCTTCTTCCAAGATCTTGGCCGCTTCATTGACCAGTGAATAGACCAGGCGGTGCACGATTTCTTCGTCGCTGATCTTGCGCGGCTTGATGCCCAGCTCTACGCTGTGTTTGGCGATCATATCCTCCACCAACTTGGACGGTAAGGCATCGCGTTTACCGGCCTGGTAGTCGTACCATCCCGCGCCCGTCTTCTGGCCAAAGCGCCCCCCTTCGCACAGCAAGTCTGCGGTCTTGCTGTAGCGCATGCCCGGCTTTTCTTGCGTGCGGCGCTTGCGTATGGCCCAGCCGATATCGTTGCCCGCCAGGTCGCCCATGCGGAAGGGGCCCATGGCAAAGCCGAACTTCTCGACCGCTTTGTCCACCTGCACGGGTGTGCAGCCCTCTTCCAGCAAGAAGCCGGCTTGGCGGCTGTACTGCTCGATCATGCGGTTGCCGATGAAGCCGTCACACACGCCCGACACGACGCTGGTCTTGCGGATTTTCTTGCCCAGCGCCATCACCGTGGCCAGCACGTCTTTGCCGGTCTTCTCACCACGCACCACTTCCAGCAGCTTCATGACGTTGGCGGGGCTGAAGAAGTGGGTGCCAATCACGTCTTGCGGGCGCTTGGTGAAATTGGCAATGGCGTTGACATCCAGCGTGCTGGTGTTGCTGGCCAAGATGGCGCCGGGCTTCATGACCTCGTCCAGGGTCTTGAAGACCTTTTCCTTCACGCCCATTTCTTCAA
This sequence comes from Rubrivivax sp., assembly GCA_031379155.1. Classification (GTDB taxonomy): domain Bacteria; phylum Pseudomonadota; class Gammaproteobacteria; order Burkholderiales; family Burkholderiaceae_C; genus Rubrivivax. The sequence goes on along the minus strand of JANNEX010000639.1, from coordinate 6,818 downwards.
ACACGGCCTCAATCACCATGTCGACTTGCGCGATGTCGGCGTAGTTCAGCGTGGTGGTCAGCAGCGCCATGCGCGCGTCGAGCTTGTCTTGCTTGAGTTTGCCCTTCTTGACCTGGTTGTCGTAGTTTTTGCGGATGGTGGCCACGCCACGGTCCAGCGCATCTTGTTTCATCTCCAGCATGACGACAGGAATGCCGGCGTTCAAGAAATTCATGCTGATGCCACCGCCCATGGTGCCGGCGCCAATGACAGCCACTTTGGCGATCTTGCGCTGCGGGGTGTCTTCGGGCACATCAGGAATTTTGCTGGCCGCACGTTCGCCAAAAAAGGCGTGGCGCAGCGCTTTGCATTCGGGCGTGAACATCAGCGACGTAAAGATCTGGCGCTCTTGCGCCATGCCTTCGTCAAACTTCATCTTGACCGAGGCCTGCACGGCGTCCACACACTTGGCCGGCGCGGGGAAGTTCTTGGCCATGCCTTTGACCATGTTGCGCGCAAAAGCAAAGTAGGCGTCGGGGTTGTCGTGGCGCGCTTTCAAGTCACGCACACGCGGCAGCGACACGCCACTGGCTTTGTGCTCGGCGGCTTTGGCAGCGGCGAAGGTGCAGGCGGTGTCCAGCAGGTTTTCAGCCACGATCTGGTCGAACAGTTTCTGGCCTGGCAGAGAAGCCAGCACGTCGCTCTTCACCGGGTCACCGCTAACGATGATGTTCAGCGCAGTCTCGACGCCCAGCACACGCGGCAGGCGCTGCGTGCCACCGGCACCGGGGATGAGGCCAATCTTCACCTCGGGCAGCGCCACATCCACGCCCGGCGCGGCCAGGCGGTAATGCGCGCCCAGCGCCAACTCCAAGCCACCGCCCATGCACACGCCGTTGATGGCAGCCACCACCGGCTTGGTGCAATCTTCCAGCAGCTTGATGAGGCTCAGCAGATTGGGCTCAGACGTGGCCCTGGGCGAGCCAAATTCCTTGATGTCAGCGCCGCCTGAAAAAGCCTTGCCACCGCCGGTGATGACGATGGCCACCACGGCCGCGTCCGCCGCCGCCTTGTCCACCCCCGCAGCGATGCCGCTGCGTGTGGCGTATCCCAGGCCGTTGACGGGCGGGTTGTCGAGCGTGATGACGGCGATATTGCCGCGCAGTTGGTAGGTGGCGCCCATCGCTTGGTCTCCTGAAAATAGCCTGTATTTCGAACGGTCGTTCGATTCTAGAGCGCTAACCGACCGGCCTCTGTCCCTGCTGCGACAAACCTGTCTTGCCGACGCAGCGCAACGCCGCCTATCCTGCCACCATGGCCGAGCCCCCGCCCGACGATCTGATGCCCCTGTTTGCGGCCGCCCGCCTGGGCGACGCACAAGCCACTGACGAGTTGTTCAAGGCGCTGTACAAGGACTTGCGGCGCGTGGCCCACGCCCGGCTGCGCGACGCCAGCGGCGAACCCGACCCGCTGCTCAACACCACGATGCTGGTGCACGAGTCCTACGAACGATTTAACCGCCTGGCGCAACTGGACGTGATCGACCGTGCGCACTTCATGGCCTACGCATCGCGGGTGATGCGCTCGGTGATCATCGATTTCGCGCGCGAACGCCTGGCCCAGCGCCGCGGCGGCGGCGCGGGGCACCTTGCCATCACCACCGGCCTTGGCAGCAGCCTGGCAGACCGCAGCAGCCTGGCCGACCCCGATGTCCTGCGTGTGCACGAGGCCCTGCAAGAGCTGCAGCAGATAGAACCGCGCCTGGCCCAGGTCGTGGAGATGCGTTACTACGGCGGCATGGACAACAGCGAGATCGCGCAAGCCCTGGCCGTGTCGCTGCGCACCGTCGAGCGCGACTGGGAACGGGCTCGGGTGTTTCTGTACGCCACACTCAAAAAAGCGTGACGGCGATGGCGGGGCTTGCGCGGCCCATCCGTATGCGTAAATGTCCACCATGAGCACCAACCGCGAAGACTGGGCCGCGCTGCTGGCCCTGCTGGACACTGCGCTCGAGCTTGACGAGCCGGCGCGCCAGCCATGGCTGCAGGCCTTGCCTGAGCCGCGCCGCTCGCGGCTGCGCGAGCTGCTGGCCAGCCGCAGCGCCATCGAGACCGACAACTTCCTGGCACGGCCCGCAAGCCTGCCTGCGGCGGGCGCCAGCGCCGTGTCCGGCCAAAGATTGGGGCCCTGGCGGCTGCTGCACGAATTGGGCAGCGGCGGCATGGCCTGGGTATGGCTGGCTGAGAGGGCCGACGGACAGGGCACACGCCGTGTTGCGCTGAAGCTGCCGCGCCTGGGCTGGGCGCCTGGCTTGGCCGAGCGCATGGCGCGCGAGCGCGACATCCTGGCCACGCTCGCGCACCCGCACATCGCGCGGCTGTACGACGCCGGTGTGGACAAACAGGGCCGGCCGTGGCTGGCGCTGGAACACGTGCAAGGCCAACCCATCGACGAGCATGCGCGCGAACGCAGCCTGAGCGTGCCGCAGCGGGTGGAACTGTTGCTGCAGGTGGCCGACGCGGTGGCCTACGCGCACCAGCGGCTGATCATTCACCGCGACTTGAAGCCCAGCAACATCCTGGTCACCGCGCAGGGCCAGGTGCAGTTGCTGGACTTCGGCATCGCCAAGCTCGTGCAAGGCGACCGCAGCCAGGCCACGGGTCTGACGCTGGCCAGCGGCCGCGCGCTGACGCCCGACTACGCCAGCCCGGAGCAGGTGCTGGCGCAGCCTCTGGGCACGTCCAGCGACGTCTACTCGCTGGGTGTGGTGGCCTACGAACTGCTGGCCGGCGTGCGGCCCTACAAGCTCAAGCGCGGCACGGCGGCCGAGCTGGAAGAGGCCATCCTGCAGGCCGACATCGCCGCGCCCAGCACCGTGGCGCCGAACCCCGAGGTGCGCCGCGCCTTGCAAGGCGACCTGGACGCCGTGGTGCTGATGGCACTCAAGCAGCGCCCAAGCGAGCGCTACGCTTCGGTCGAGGCCTTTGCGGCCGACTTGCAGCGCGCATTGCGCAACGAACCCGTCCGTGCGCAGCGCGACTCCGCCTGGTATCGCCTGAAGAAGCTGGTGCTGCGGCACAAGCTTGAGAGCGGCGTGTTGCTGGCGGTCTTGATCGCCGTGCCGGCGGGTGCCGGCGCGCAGGTGGCGGTGATGGTGGCGCTGACCCTGGGTGCCGGCGCCACGCTGTGGCAGGCGCGCAAAGCGCAGGCGGCGGCAGCGGCGGCACGGCGTGAGGCCGAGCGCGCCGAACTCGTCAAGCGTGCTTCGCTGGCCCTGTTCGAGGACGCTGACTCCGACGCGGGCGCGGGCCAGGAGACGCGTGCCGTCGACCTGCTCAAAGCCGCAGCGCAGCGCCTGCAGACCGACGCCACCATGCCAGCCCTGGTGCGCGCCGAGCTTCAGGTGGCGGTCGCCTACAGCCTGCTGGGCCTGGGCAGCGTCGAGCCGGCGCTGGGGCTGGCCCAAAGCGCGCTGGAAGCCATCCGCCGCGCGGGCGCCGATGGGCCGCTGCGCATGGATGCGCTCACGGTGGTGGGCGAAGCGCTGAACGACAGTGGCCGCAGCGACGAGGCCGCCGAGGTGCTGGGCCAAGCCCAGGCAGCGGCACGCGCGGCGGGTGACGTCGAACGCGAGGTGCGGGCGACCTGCCGCTTCTCAAACGCCCTCATCAACCAGGGCCAGGCGGCGCTGGCCGTTGAGCGGTGCGAAGAGGCACTGGCTCTGTGCGAACAACACCCGGACCAGGTCTCGACGCTCTGGCGCTGCCACGTCGCCGGCTCGCTGGCCAACGCACGCAAGTCCGCCGGCCAGCCATTCCTGGCCGCGGCCCAGCTTGCGCTGGACTGGGCCAGGCGGCACTACGGTGACCGCATGACCTTGACCGTGCTTGAGAAAAGGCTGTTCGTCGCCGCCGCGATAGTCAACGAAGCAGACGCCCGGCAGGGCGTGGCGCAGTTGCGCGAGTTGGTCGTGGCCATGGCGCGCACTTGCGGACCCACTCATCCGCATGTGTCAGTGGCGTACACCTGGCTGGCCCTGGCCGAGTTTGACACCGGCCACCCCACGGCAGCCCTGGAAGCGCTGCAGCAGGCAGCGTCGATCCTGCGCGGCAACGAGGGCGAACGCAGTTGCAACGTGGCCCTGGCCCATTTGCGGATGGGACACGCACACCTGCGCGCGTGGCGGCCACTGCATGCGCTGCCCGAACTGCAACTGGCGCTTGACATCACCGCCGAATCCGCTGGCGAGCAACACCCCCAGTGGCGACTGGCGCGCTGCCAAACGGCGCTGGCCCTGGCCCGCAGCGGACAGCACGAGGCCGCCGCGCCGCTGGCGAACGTGGCCGATCCCCAAGCCGCGGTTACGCCGACGTCCATGCAGGAAAGACTGTGGGCGGCCGAGTGCGCAGCCCGGGCGGGCCAGGCGGTGGACCCACCCGCGTCGTGGGGCTCCGATTTGCAGCAGGTGCTGCACCAGCTGCCGCCGCTGAAGGCGGCGATCCTGCGTGCACAAGCCGCCACGGTGGCGCTGGCCGCCGGCGACGCCCCCTGGGCGCTGCAGGCTTGCCAAGACGCCTGGCAGGCCCTGGCACCGGTCCACGACGACTCCTCTCCCGACCTGGCCGAACTGGCGGCGCTGCGCGGCCAGTGCCAGCAGGCCCTGGGCGATGCGCCGACCGCCAGCGCGTCATGGGCCGAAGCCCAGCGGCGCTGGCGGCTGTTCGACCCAGGCCACCCGCGCATAGACCAGATCCAGGTCTTCATCGAGTCAAGCCTCGCAGCCCACGCGGCTGCCGCGACCCGCCTCAGCCCACCCCCCTAGGTGACGGTGGCGGTTTTCACGCCGCCCCCGCGTGCATGCAGGTACAGGCCCCAAGCACACCGCCGCGGGACTGCCACCCACCGACGGAGGATCCATGCTCAAGACTTGCAAGACCCTGACCCTGACCCTGGCCGCAACGGCCCTGGCCCTGACTGCACCCGCCCAGGCCTTGGTGATCGATGACTTCGCTGACCCATTCAACACCAACTACGTGGTCTATGCCGGTGGCGCAGCGGGTGTCAGCATCCCCAGCAGCCTGGCCGCCGCAGCCGTCCCGGGTGGCTATCGCAGCATGACGATCGCGGGCGACACCTCTGCAGGGGGCACCACCTTCGCAGCCATCAACGGCGGTGGTGAGTTGTGGGCCTTCAGCACCGGCGCTCAGCGGCTGAACTTCACGCTCAGCTACGGCACGGTTTCGGCGATGAACCTGGACCTGTCAGGCAGCGCATTCCTGCGCTTGCAGATGTACACCAGCACGCCGACCAAACTGTCGGTTTACGCCACCACCGAGACCACCCCCGGCGCCAACCCCGACGGTTCGGCGCTGAGCCTGGATCTGCCCGCGCTGTTCAAGCAGGACGTCGACATCCCGCTCGGCGCCTTCGCCCTCAACAGCAGCACCGGGCGAGCGGTGAACTGGTCCGACGTCGATGGACTCGCATTCTTCTTCTCTGCCAGCGAGGCCGGGCCCGGCCCCAGTGACGCCGTGTGGGCGCAAGGCCTGAGCGCGTTGCCGGTGCCCGAGCCCCAGCAGAGCTGGCTGCTCCTGGCCGGCCTGTTCGCCCTCGCGCTTCGGCGCAAGGCGTGGCGGGCCGCACGATGAGCACGCCCATACTTTCGCCGGCCGAACGCCGGGCCTTCATCGACCTGATGGTTCGCACCTGCACCCCGGTGGCAGTGAAGAACAATCTGCCGGCGGCCGCCATGGTTGCTTGCGGCATCGTCGAATCGGGCTTCGGCGCGAGCCCCATCTACCGACGCACGCACTGCCCCTTCAACCTGCAAAAGCCCAAGTGGTACCACTGGGTGCACTGCTTCACCGTGGATATGGTGACCAGCACGCGCACCGACGACGCTGGGCGCAACACGACACCGATGGTGGCGCCCTTTTGTTACGCCATGGGCGACAACGCCGAGGACTGGTTGCCCGATGCCGCGCGCATCTGGTGCGAATGGATCCTGGGCTGGCCCCAGCCGGGCACCCGCGCGCGCTTGCTGGGCATGAAGGGCAACCCCGTGCTGTTCGCACAAAACCTGCCGCTGGTGGGTTTTGGAGAAGCGAAGAAGGCCAGGGCCAACGGCGCCGCCTTCGCCGCTGCGGTGCGCGACCACCAGTTGGTTCGCGAGTGCCTGCTGGCCGCCACGCAGATGGCCTGATGGCAGCGCGGGGCCGCGGCCGGCCCCTCGGGCTGCTAAACCTCGAGCCACTCCTTGCGGATGTGGTCGTTGGCGCGCAAGGCCGTGGGTGTGCCTTCAAAAACGATCTGACCGTGGCCCATGACCAGGCAACGGTCGGCCACTTCCAGCGCGATAGTCAACTTCTGTTCGACCAGCAGCACGCTGATGCCACGGCGTTTGAGTTCCCGCAAATATTCGGCCACCAGCTCGACGATCTTGGGCGCCAGGCCTTCGGTAGGCTCGTCGATCATGATCAGCTCGGGGTCGCCCATGAGCGTGCGGCACAGCGTCAGCATTTGCTGTTCACCGCCCGACAGCACACCGGCTTCGGTGTGCTGGCGCTCTTTGAGGCGCGGGAACATTTTGTACATGTCCTCAAAGCCCCACCTGGCATTCTTGGCGCCATGCTTTTGGCCCAGCAAGAGGTTCTGATGCACCGTCAGCGTGGGAAAGATGTCGCGGTTTTCGGGCACGTAGCCAATGCCGGCGTGTGCCACTTCAAAGGCCTTGTGGCCTTGCAGCTGACGGTCTTTGAAAGTCACCGAACCCGTGGCGTCGACGAGGCCCATGATGGCCTTGACCGTCGTGCTTCGGCCGGAGCCGTTGCGGCCCAGCA
>JANNEX010000612.1:0-8745 GCA_031379155.1 Rubrivivax sp. | reverse complement strand
CCCTATTTGCCGCAGCAGCCCTGGCTCTATGAAGAAGACGCGCTGACCGACCGCAGCGATCGTTTCCTGGCCAGCGAAATGATCCGCGAAAAACTCTTTCGCCTGACCGGCGACGAGCTGCCCTACAGCTGCACCGTGGTCATCGACAAATTCGAAGAAATTGACGGCCCCGAGGACGCCGCTTCGCAGCGCCCGCCCCCCGAGGGGGACGCCTCCGCTTCGGGCGGCCGTGCGCCGCGGCGAGGCAACCTGCGCCGCATCGCCGCCAGCATCGTGGTGGAGCGCGACGCCCACAAAGGCATGGTCATCGGCGACGGCGGTGAACGCCTCAAGCGCATCGGCAGCGAAGCGCGCCAAGAGCTTGAACACCTGTGGCAGGCCAAGGTTTTTCTTGAGTTGTGGGTCAAGGTGCGTTCGGGTTGGGCCGACGACGAAGCCCACCTGCGCAGCTATGGCTACGAGTAAGTCTGGCGCAGCCCTCAACGCCTTCGTTTTACACAGCCATGACTGGAGCGAGACGAGCCTGATCGTCGAGCTCTTCACGCGCGAGAAGGGTCGCGTGGTGGTGGCGGCCAAGGGCGCCAAGCGGCCCACGTCCAACTTCCGCCCTGTGCTGCTGCCCTTTGTGCCGCTGCACATCCAGTTGGGCAAGACACCGGCTGACGAACAGGCCGAAGTGCACAACCTGCGCAGCGCTGAATGGGCTGGCGGCCAGGCTTTGCTGCCGGCCAGCGCGCTGCTGGGTGCTTACTACCTGAATGAATTGCTGCTGAAATTGCTGGCGCGCCAAGATGCGCATGCGGCTCTGTTTGATGCCTATGCCAACACCTTGGCGACGTTGGCCCAGGCCAGCAGCGAAGCCCCGGGCTTGCGCGCCTTTGAGCTGGCCCTGCTGCGCGAACTCGGTCTGCTGCCCGACTTGGCGGTGGCCACACAAACGGCACAACCGCTGCAAGCCGATGGCTGCTACACGCTGAACGCCGAGGCCGGTGTGGTGAGCGCGACCCAAGGCATCCGCGGCGCGCAATGGCTAGCGCTACAAGCGGCGCTGTCACACGGCAGCATGGACGCATTGCGCCAAGCTTGCACGCCGGTCGTAGCGGCCTTGCGCGAGCCGCTGCGCGGTGTGCTTCACTATCATCTGGGTCACATCCCCCTGCGCACACGCCAGGTCTGGCACGGGGTGCAAGCCCTTGCCACCCACGGCCGCATGAACGCCCGCATGAACGCTTCCACAACAGCCGCATGAACCCGCTCATGGTCCCGCCCACACACACTGGCCGCACCGCGCTGTCGGTCAACGTCAACAAGGTGGGCCTGCTGCGCAACACGCGCCACCTGGGCATCCCCAGTGTCACTGGCGCTGCGCTGCGCTGCCTGCAAGCGGGCGCAGAAGGCATCACCGTGCACCCACGGCCCGACGAGCGCCACATTCGCGCCGCTGACGTGCACGAGCTGGCCGCACTCATGAAGCAGTGGCCGCAAGCCGACTACAACATTGAAGGCAATCCCTTTCAAAACCTGATGGGCTTCGTGCGCGATCTGCGCCCGCAGCAGTGCACCTTCGTGCCCGACAGCGAGGGCCAGTTCACATCCGACCACGGCTGGGATCTGGCGGCAGATGGTGAGCGCCTGCGCCCCTTGATCGCCGAATGCCAGGCCCTGGGCGTGCGCGTGAGCCTGTTCATGGACGCGGCACCACTTGCCATGGCGCTGGCGCGTGCCATCGGCGCACACCGTGTCGAGCTCTACACCGAGCCCTACGCCGCCGCACACGGCAGCGCCAAGCAGGCCGATCAACTGCAAGCCTTTGCGGCTGCCGCAGCAGCCGCGCAAGCACAAGGCCTGGGCGTCAACGCCGGCCATGACTTGAACCGCGACAACCTGACTGACTTCTTGCGCGCCGTGCCCGGTGTGTTGGAAGTGTCCATTGGCCACGCCCTCATCGCCGACGCGCTGGAGCTGGGCCTCAGCGACACCGTGCTTGCCTACCAGCGCTGCATCCACCTGGCCAGCGTCGGGCCATGATCGTCGGCATCGGCACCGACATCTGCGACATCCGCCGCATCGCCGCCACGCTTGAGCGGCGCGGTGAGCGCTTTGCGCAGCGTGTGCTGGGCCCGGCCGAGATGCAGATCTGGCGCGCGCGCACTGAACGCACACCGGCACGCGGCCTGCGCTTTGTGGCCACGCGCTTCTCGGCCAAAGAAGCATTCTCCAAAGCCATTGGCCTGGGCATACGCAGCCCCATGACCTGGCGCGGCTGCGAAATCTTGAACGAGTCCAGCGGCAAGCCCTTCATCCAACTGTCGGGTGAACTGGCCACCTGGTTCAACGCACGCGGCTGGGTGGCGCATGTCACCGTCAGCGATGAAACCGACTATGCGGCGTCTTTTGTCGTTGTCGAAACCCGCTAACTTTTACCGTTAGCTCTAAACCGAAAACAGCCATGACCTCACACGCACCTTGGGTGCTCAACCATTCGCCCGTGGTGCTCGACATTGCCGGCACCATCCTCACCAAAGCCGACAAAGCGCGCATCAAACACCCGCTGACGGGCGGCCTGATCCTGTTTGCACGCAACTGGGAAAACCGCCGCCAGCTGACCGAACTGACGTCGGAGATCAAAAAGCTGCGTCCCGACATGCTGATCTGCGTCGACCATGAAGGCGGCCGTGTGCAGCGTTTTCGCACTGACGGTTTCACCAGCCTGCCGGCCATGCGCGTGCTGGGCGAGCTGTGGATGAAAGATGCGCTGACGGCCACTGACGCTGCCAGCGCCACTGGCCATGTGCTGGCCGCCGAGCTACGCGCCTGTGGCGTAGACCTGAGCTTCACGCCCGTGCTGGACCTCGACTTTGGTGCCAGCAGCGTGATTGGCGAACGTGCCTTCCAGCGTGACCCGCGGGTGGTTGCGCTGCTGGCCAAGAGCCTCATGCACGGCCTGCTGCTGGCGGGCATGGGCAACTGCGGCAAACACTTCCCCGGTCACGGTTTTGTCAAGGCCGACAGTCATGTGGCGGTGCCGGTGGACAAGCGCAGCCTGAAGGCCATCCTGACTGACGACGCCAAGCCCTATGAGTGGCTCAGCACCACGCTGAGTGCAGTCATGCCCGCACACGTCATCTACCCCAAGGTGGACAGCCATCCGGCCGGCTTTTCACCGCGTTGGTTGAAAGAAATCTTGCGCGCGCAAATGGGCTTCACGGGTGCCATCTTCAGCGACGACTTGAGCATGGAAGGCGCGCGCCACCTCGAAGGCGGCCAGCTCAGCTACGCCGAAGCCGCCAGCGTGGCCTTGAACGCCGGCTGCGACATGGTGCTGTTGTGCAACCAGTCGGTGGACGGCGGCGAGGCGGTGGATGCGCTGCTCTCAGGCCTGGCGCTAGCCGCAGCCAAAGGGCACTGGCATCCTGACCCCGACAGTGAACAGCGCCGCCAGGCCCTGCTGCCACGCAGCGCGCCGCTGCCCTGGGACGAGTTGATGCACGACCCCGTCTACCAGCGCGCGCTGGAACGATTGCCTTGATCGCGCGGTTTTGAGAGAGACGGGCTAACTCTGACGTGGTGCGGCAGTCGTGCGCAGCCGTGTACTGGCGCGTGGCACCAGCTCAGTCGGCAATTGCACCGGTACCGCTTTTTCGCCGGCCGCCACACGCAGCAGCATGTCCACCATGGCCGTGCCGGCCTGGTCAATCGACTGGCGGATGGTGGTCAGTGATGGGTGCAGGTGGCGCGCCAAATCCACGTCGTCATAACCCACCACATTCACGTCATCGGGCACACGCCGGCCCCGTGCGCGCAGGGCATTGATGGCGGTCATGGCCAGCAGGTCTGAACAGGCGAATATCGCGTCAAAGTCCAGCGCTTTGTCAAAGCGCGCTTCGATGATGGGGCGTGCCAGGTCGGCCATGAAAGGCATGTCCACCTGCAAGCCCGGCGTGCTGGCTATGCCACGCGCTTGCAGCGCCGCCAGGTAGCCTTCATAGCGCCGCGCCGCTTCAGGCAATGCCACGTCGCCCATGAACAGGATGCGCCGGCTGCCTTGCTCTAGCAAATGTTCCGTGGCAAGGCGGCCGCCGGCCACGTTGTCGCTGCCCACCGTGCAGTAAAGCTGGCCCGCCAACTGCGCGCCCCACACGACGATGGGCACACCGCGCAGCGCCAGGCTATTGAGCTGGTCATGGTGGTGCCACTGGCCCACCAGCAGCACGCCGCAGGTGCGGCCGGTGTCCACCAACTGTGCCGCCAGGTCCAGCCGCTCGGCGTCCACGCGCGACAGCAGCATGTCGTAGCCGCGCTCGGTGGCGGCGTCGGCGATCGAGCCCATCAGCGACAGGAAGAAGGGGTCGGACACATGCTGGCGCGTTTGGCGATCCAGCGGAATCACCAGGCCAATGGTGCGGTTCTGGCGCAGGCGCAAATTCTGCGCGCCGACGTTGATGGTGTAGTGCAGTGAACGCGCCAGGTCTGAGATGCGCGCACGGGTTTCGGCGTTGATGAGTGAGCTGCCTGACAGCGCGCGCGAAACCGTCGATACCGAGACGCCGGCCAAACGTGCCACGTCGGCCATTTGCAAGCGTGAGGGGCGGGCCGGGCTTGCGGGCGTGGTGCCAGCGGCAGCGGCCGCTTGTGGTTGGGCTGCTGCGGTGGCTTTGCGGGAAGGCATGGGTGAGGAAACCGGGCTGGTACTGCGTTTAGGAATTTTCACATGCAGGCACGCTGTTTTGAACTGGGGTCAGCCTGGGGCTGAGGTTTTGTCTGGCGTGGGCGGGGTTGGCAGTACGCTCAACCACACGGGTAGCTTTTATCTTCATGCACAAGGGCCGGCCCCTGCGGCGGGCTGGCAGAGCATGACCACAGCGGCGTCGCCCCTGGGGCTGCGGTAGTGGCGCTCCACGGCCGTGCGCGCGGCGTCAACACGGTGGCTGGGCATGAATGCCACGACGCAGCCGCCAAAGCCACCACCGGTCATGCGCGCGCCGCCTGCGCTGCCAATGGCGTCTTGCAGCAGGTGCACCAACTGGTCGATGGCGGGCGTGGTGATCTCGAAGTCGTCGCGCATGGACGTGTGCGACTGCGCCATCAAGCGGCCCAGGCGCGGCAGGTCACCTGCACGCAAGGCATCGGCGGCGTCCAGGGTGCGCTGGTTCTCAGAAATGACGTGGCGCGCGCGGCGCTGCACCACGTCATCAAGGGCTGCGCCCTTTGTGCGCAGCAAGGCCAGGTCGGCGTCGCGCAGTGCGGCCACGCCCAGGTGGCGCGCCGCCAGTTCACACTGCTGTCGGCGCTGGTTGTAGGCGCTGTCGACCAGGCCACGCTGGATGGCCGAGTCGACGATCATGACCACGGTGTTGTCGGGAATGGGCACGGCCCGCGTTTGCAGGCTGCGGCAGTCAATCAGCAATGCGTGGCCGGCTTGGCCACGCGCAGAAATCAGCGGGTCCATGATGCCGCATTGGCAACCCACAAAGCTGTTTTCGGCGCGCTGCGCGATCAAGGCCAGGTCAGTTTGCGTGATGCCTGGCCAGGCCATCAGCGTGTAAAAGACCTGGGCGATGGCCACTTCCAAAGAGGCCGACGACGACAGCCCCGCACCGCGTGGCAAGTCACCCGCGACGGCCAGGTTGGCGCCGCGCAAAGGCAGGCCGCGCTGGCGCAACACCTCGAGCACACCACGCACATAGTTGGCCCACGGCGCTTGCGGATTCGGTGTGATGGTGGAGTCGATACGGAATTCATCCACCGCGCCATCGAAGTCGGTGGCGCAGACACGCACCACGGCATCGTCACGCGCTTGCACCGCCACCAGCGTGCCTTTGTCGATAGCGCAGGGCAGCACAAAACCGTCGTTGTAGTCGGTGTGTTCGCCAATCAGGTTGACGCGCCCGGGTGCTTGCACCCACAGGCTGGGCGAGGTGCCGAAGTGCTGCGCAAAGGCGAGCAGCAGCCGCTGCTGCAAGACGCTGTTCATGCCTCAGTCCTGAAATGAGTCCTGAAGTGAGTCCTGAAATGAGTGGCAGGCACAGCGCGTAGACGTTCAGCGGCTTGTTCGGGCGTCAGGTCACGCTGGGCTTCGGCCAGCATCTCAAAGCCAACCATGAATTTGCGCACGCTGGCCGAGCGCAGCAGGGGCGGGTAGAAGTGGGCGTGCAGTTGCCAGGCGGGGTCTTCGGGGTTGCTGTCCACGCCACCGGGTGCGCCGTGCCAGCCCATGGAGTAAGGAAAGCTGCATGCAAACAAGTTGTCGTAGCGGGCGGTCAATTCACGCAAAGCAGCGGCCAGGCTGTCACGCTGTTCAGGCGTTAGCTGGGGCAAGTGCTGCACGGCAAAACGCGGCAGCAGCAAGGTCTCAAAAGGCCAGGTGGCCCAGAAGGGAGCGATGACCAGCCAGTGCGCGTTTTGCAGCACGACACGTTCACCCAACGCGGCTTCGCGATCGGCCAAATCCAGCAGCATGGCGCTGCCGTGCAGGGCAAACCAGGCCTGCTGTTCACGGTCTTCGGCAGCAGGTTCGCTGGGCAAAAAGTCGCAGGCCCAGATCTGCCCATGCGGGTGCGGGTTGGAGCAGCCCATGGCCGCGCCCTTGTTTTCAAACACCTGCACCCAGCGCCAGCGCTGGCCCAGCTCGCTGACCTCTTCGCACCAGGTGTCGACGACGGTGCGCACTTCAGCCTGGCTCAGTTCGGGCAGCGTGCGTGAGTGGTCGCTGGAGTAGCACACGACGCGGCTGGTGCCACGCGCGGCGCCGTGCATGAACAAGCCGTCTCTGTCTTCGGCCGGTGCTGGCGCATCGACAGTGAGCGCGGCAAAGTCATTGTCAAAAACGAAGCTGCCGTGGTAGTTTGGGTTGCGCTGGCCGGTGACGCGGGTGTTGCCGGCGCACAGATAACACTGCGCGTCATAGGCCGGCCCGCGCGGCGCGGGTGCAGCCTCTTGCTGGCCCTGCCAGGGCCGTAAGCTGCGCTGTGGTGAGACCAGCACCCACTGGCCAGTGAGCGGGTTGCGCCGCCGGTGCGGGTGCTGGCTGGGGTCGAAAGCGTCACTCATCGCTGCGGCTTGGTAGGCGGGCGCATCAGAGTTTTTGCAGGCGCACGATGAAGGCAGTTTCCGCATTCACGCGCGGCAGCGGCAGCCCGGCTTGGGCCAACCAGGCGCCATGCAGCTCGATGCCGGCTGCGCTGCGCAGTGCGTCGAATAACGGTGCAGTATGGTGGCGCCCACTGGGGTGCGCAGCGCCTTCGGGCAGCACTTCAAACACGCGGTAGCGCGCGGTCTGGTCGAGCATGGGCAAACGCAGCGCGGGTGGGTAGCGGTGGTCTGACGGCTGCGTGCGATAGGCCAGCAGAAGCACCTCTTTGGCGTCGTCATCGCCGTGGGCTTGCCACACCGTGTGGTCACCGGCGTAGCCGCGCCACACGCGGCCTTGGTGCAACTGAGCACGCAGCTTCTTGTAGAGGGCGATCCAGCTGCGCAGCTCTTGCGCTTGCGCCGGCTTCAGCTTGCGCGCGTCCAGCTCCACACCCAGGTGGCCACTCAGCGCCACGGCCGCACGAAAGGCCATGCTCTGGCTGCGCCCGGTGCTGTGCGCGGGCGCGCTGCCCACATGCGCACCCATGATTTCGGGCGGGAAAAATTGCAGGAAGCCGCGCTGTATGGCCACGCGCGACAAGGCGTCGATGCAGTCGCTGGTCCACACGCGGTGGCTGTGGCGCAGCACGCCAAAGTCAATGCGGCCACCGCCGCCGGAACAGCTCTCAATCTCCAACGCTGGGTGCGCCGTGCGCAAGCGGTCCATCAGCGCGTAGGCCGCGAAGACTTGAGCGCGATAGCTGGCGCGGCCATCGGGCCCGGCGGCGGTGGTGAGGTCGCGGTTGTGGTCCCACTTCAGGTAGGCGATGGCGTGGCTTGAGAGCAGGGCGTTGATCTTGTCGAACAGGTAGCCCGACACTTCGGGGCGTGCAAGGTCCAGCACGAGTTGGTTGCGCGCCGTCACCACAGGCCGGCCGCTGATTTTCAAAGCCCAATCAGGATGCGCGCGATACAGCTCGCTGTCGGGGTTGATCATCTCGGGTTCCACCCACAGGCCGAACTCCATGCCCAGTGCATTGACGTGGCTGATGAGATCGCCCAGGCCTTGCGGAAATTTGGCGCTGTCGGGCCACCAATCGCCCAGCGCCGCACGGTCGTGGTGGCGGCCGTGGAACCAACCGTCGTCCAGCACAAAACGCTCGATCCCCAGCGCGGCAGCGGCCGTGGCCAGCTCTTTGACGGGCTGGGCGTGCACGTCGAAGTAAAAGCCTTCCCAGGTATTGAGGTGCACCGGCCGCGGCTTCATGCGGCCGCCCGGCCAGGGCAGGCGCGTGCGCAACTCGGTGTGGAAATTGGCGGCCAAACCGTCCAGGCCTTGGCTGGAACAACTGGCTACCAGTTCGGGCGTGGTCAGCGTGGCACCGGGTGCCAGCAGGCCTTCACCGGGCGCCAGCCATTCGCCCACCTGCCACTGATGTTGAGCGTCATGCAGCCACTCAATCGTCTGCTGGTGGTTGCCTGACCAGGCCAGGTGGGCGCCGTAGACCAGGCCTGTGGTTTCAGTGGCACCGAGCGTGGTGACCACAGCGCCGGGAAAGCAGTCGTGCGAGGTGCGGCCACGGCGGCTTTCACGCCGCCACAGGCTGCGCGACAGCGTGTCCGTTTGCAGCAGGAATTCGTGGTTGTGCTGGCCGGCATAACTGCGCACTTGAT
>JANNEX010000579.1:0-3080 GCA_031379155.1 Rubrivivax sp. | reverse complement strand
CCCACAGCACCCAGCATCTTGGTGACTTGGCGCGTGGGGCCGCGCACTTTCATGCCCTTCAAGTCGGCCGCCTTGGTGATCAACTTGTTGGCGCTGTGGAACATGCCCGGGCCGTGCACATGCAGGGCCAGCACCTGCGTTTCTTTGAACTCATCGGGGCACTGGGTTTGGAAGTATTCCCAATAGGCCTTGGACGTGGCCTCGGCGTTGTTCATCATGAAGGGCAGCTCAAAGACCTCGATGCGCGGGAAGCGCCCTGCGGTGTTGCCAGGCAGCGTCCACACGATGTCAACGACACCGTCGCGCGCCTGGTCATACAACTGCACTGGCGTGCCACCCAGTTGCATGGCCGGGTAGGCCTCGAACTTGATGCGGCCACTCGACTCTTTTTCCACCTTGTCCATCCAGGGCTTGTGCATGGTGAGCCAGACGTTGCTCAGCGGCGCCATGAAGGTGTGGAACTTGAGGGTGACACTTTGCTGGGCCAGGCCGGCCAGGTGCGGTGCGCCCAACGCAGCAACGGCTGCGCCCTGGACAAATGAACGGCGTTTCATGGGTGATGGCTCCGGGTTTTGGAAGTGGAAAGCACAAGGGCAGTGCGCAAGCGCAGTGCGCAATGTCGGCGCGCTAACTTAACGGCGCCGCCCGGGCAGGGCCGTCGCGGTTTACCCTGATCTGCCGGCCGCTAAGGCGTGGCCTTGAGCTTGACCCACTCGGCCATGCCCAGCGCACGGTCGTTGTTGCGCAACTTCACTTCCACCGTCATGCCCACGCGGTAGTCGGCGGCGTTGGCTTTGCGGTTGGGTTGCGACAGCGAGCTGCGGTCCAGCCACTGGCGCGTGGTGTCGACGCTTTGCACCCTGGCTTCAGCGCCGGCTGCGTCTTTTACGGTCATGCTGCGCTGCGCACTGTCGATGGCGGTGACGGTGCCCAGCAGCGTGTGTTTGCCCGACAGCCCCGGCGACTGGCCGATGGGCACGAACATCTCGGTGTCGCGCTGTGCTTGCGCGCCCGACACGGCCACACACAGCGCGGCCGCAGTGGCCCAGCGCATGACGGCAGGCAGGACGTTTTGCATGGTGGATGCTCCAGTGCGCTTAGCGCTTGTCGATCAACTCGGCGCGTGCACGTGCCTGCGCGGCCAAGGCTTCGTTGATGATGCTTTGTGGGGGCGCCACATAGGCAGCGGCGCGTTCAATATGCTGGCGCGCGGCCTTGAGCTGCTGCACCGCTGTCGGGTGCAAACCTGCACCCGACAGCACACGCGCCGCACCCCTGACCAGGCGGATGGCGCGCTGCAAAAGCTCGCGCGCGCTTTCGCGTCGCGGTGGTGGCTGCATGCAGCTCTCGTTGAGCAGCACTTCACTCTGGCGCAGGTTTTCAATCGCGTTAAGTACACGCAAGAATGAAGCAATGGCCTGGATTTGTGTGGCGTCGAGTTCGATGCCTTTTTTGTCCGGGTCCAGGCCCTTGAGCAACTCACCGGCCGGTGAATCGTTGAAGGCGTCGCCGTCGTAAAAGCCCACCGCCGCTTCAATCGTGGCCACGGCGTTGTTGTGGAAGAAGGGCCCGGTGTCAGCGGCCTCCACCAGCGGCGGCACATTGAAGGTCTTGTCGCCGGGTGCGCCCATGCCGTCGTCTTCGGGCACAAACTCGCCCGTCAGGCGGGAGGGCAAATCGGGCAGATCTTCAACGCCCGTGTTGAAGTTGGCGTTGCCCAGACTGATCGTGCCCAGCTTGGCATTGGCGCCGGCGTTGACGTGGCACAGGTTGCACTTGCCCACCTTGTCGTCCATGAACAGCGCCTGGCCGCGCGCGGCCACGGTGCTGCGCAGGGGCAGCGGCAATGTCAGATCAGCCTGGCGGCCCAGTGAGAGTTGAAAGGCTTCCAGCGCGTCCAACTCGGCGTCGGTGGGCAGGCGAAAGTCCACACCCGCATGGCGGTTGAGCGTCTTGGTGAAGTGCTGCACCACGGCACCCAGCGCAAAGCTGCGCAGGCTGCCGTCACCCGGCGCGCCGTCACCCGACCAACCCAGGCGCGGGCCGCCTGGGCTGCTGACAGAACTGCGCAAGCCCAGCACATGCGGCACGCCACGCATGACGAACTTGTTGTCCAGGTCGTCAAAGCCGTCCTGGTTTTCGCGTATCAGCCCGAACTCGCGCATCAGGCGCGGGACCTCAAACCCGGTCTTCAGCGCCGGCATGGTTTCGGCCACAAACAGCGGGTCATTGGCGGGCAGCTTGGCGATGAAGGCCGGGTCGATGGTGAAGTTGTTGGTGGCCGGGTGGCAGGTGCCGCAGGTGCGGCCGTTGCCGTCGAAGGTTTCGTTGAAAAAAAGTTCGCGCCCGCGCGCCACCAATTCCTGCTCGGGCGGCAGCGGTGGCGGTGGAGGTTTGACGCAGCCAGCCAAAACCAGCAGCGCCGCCGCAAGGCAAGTCAGGCGCAAGGCCCGGGCTTGATAGGCACCCACCATGGCAGTCCCCACACGCCCGCTGCGCCGGGGGCACGCTTGCAGCAGGCAAGCGGCACGGCCATCACGGGCTGGCCCAATCTAGGCTTTGGCGGGCGGCGCGTCAATCGTCAGGTGTGGGATGGCGCGCGCAGCAGCCTGCGAGTCAATCAGCCCACGTACTTCACCAGCCACAAAGAAATAGGCGGGAAGAACAGCAGCACCACGCTGCGCACGGTGTCGCTGATGAGAAAGGGCATGACGCCGCGGTAGCTCTCAGCGATAGGCACGTCTTTGGCCATGCTGTTGACGACATAGACGTTGAGCCCCACGGGTGGCGCCAGCATGCCAAAGCCCACTGTCATGAGCACCATGATGCCGAACCAGATGGCCACGCTTTCTTTGGGCATGCCAAAGTCCATGCCCATGATCATGGGGAAGAAGATGGGGATGGTGAGCAAAATCATGCTCAGCTCATCCATCACCGAGCCCAGCACCACGTAAAACAGCATGATGGCCGCCACCACCGCCACCGGGTGCAGGCCCCAGCCCTGCACCACGCTGGCCAGTTGGCCCGGCACCTGGGTCAGCGCCAACGCTGAGTTCATGAGGTCGGCGCCCAGGAAAATA
>JANNEX010000663.1:0-3968 GCA_031379155.1 Rubrivivax sp. | reverse complement strand
GACCCAGAAAGCGCGCGTCGCCGGGTCGGCCGTCAACGTGACGGCCTGGCTTTGCGCCAGCGGCCACACAAAGGGGCTTTCGCGCAGATGGGTTTGGTGAAGACGGGTTTGGTGAAGACGGGTTTGATGCAGGTTTGTCATCGTGCTGGTGTTCATGGCCGGGCTCCTTGTGGACTTCTGCCTTAGGAGAGTATCGGGTTAACCCGTAACTCGGTCCAATCACGATTCAAGCTTTGATTGATAATCAAAGCGCATGAATCCAAGCCGTCACCGCCCGCTCGCCGTGGGCGCCTTGCGCACCTTTGAAGCGGTGGCACGGCGCCTGAGTTTTCGCGCGGCCGGCGAAGAGCTGCACCTGACGCAGCCGGCCATCAGCCGCCAGATTCGCGCTCTGGAAGACGAGCTGGGCACGGCGCTTTTTTTGCGCGGCACACGCCATGTCGAGATCACCAGCGCGGGCCAGCAGATGCTGCGCAGCGTCGAGCCCTTGCTGGAACGCCTGGACGGCACGGTGCGCCAAATCCGTAACACGCAGCGCCGCCAGCCGGTGGGCGTAACGACCTTTGCCTCGTTCGCGTCGATGTGGCTGCTGCCGCGCTTGCAAGACTTCCAGGCCGCGCACCCGCAGGCCGACATCCGCATCTCGGCCAGCGACAACATGGTCGAGTTTGATGACTTCGAGATCGACTTGGCACTGCGCCACTGCCTGCCCGCCGACGCACCACCCGGCTCGGTGCGCCTGTTTGACGAACTGCTGACGCCCGTGGCCAGCCCCAGCCTGCTCAAGCGCCTGCCGCTGCGCCGCGCGGCTGACCTGGCCAAGCACCAACTGCTGGAAGAAGACGACCACAAGCCCAGCGCCGAATACGTCGGTTGGCAGCACTGGTTGGGCCAGCACGCACCGGCCGGCCTGGAGCCACGCAGCTGGCTGCACCTGAACTTCACCTACCAACGCATACAAGCTGCGGTGGCCGGCCAGGGCGTGGCGCTGGCGCGTTTGCCACTGACCATTGAAGCCTTGCAGCGTGGCGAACTGGTCGAGCCTTTTGGTGGCACGGCGCGTGTCACTTCGCCCTTTGCCTACTGGCTGGTGCGCTGGCCGCAGCGCCAGCAGCGGCCCGTGCTGGCGGCCTTTGAAGATTGGCTGCTGGCGCAGGCCGAACAAACACGCGCGGCCGTGTTGGCCATCACACAGGCCTGACCCCGGACGCCACAATCCTTCACGCCTCAGTTAGATTCATCACCATGTTGCGACATCTCATCCCTTTGGCACTGGCCGCCTTGACGCTGCTCGCGAGTGCGCAAAGCGCCGACGACAGCGTCGTGCAAGCGCGTGAGGCGCTGAAGAAAAGAGACGCCGCGCAACTGGCCAGCGCACGCCAGGCCGTGAATCGCAACAACCACCCGCTGGCGCAGTGGGTGGAATACTGGGAACTCTCCAGCCGCCTGGCCAAGGCCGAGCAAATCGAGCTGAGTGACTTCTACGCGCGTTGGCCGGCCACCTATGTGGAAGACCGCCTGCGCAACGACTGGCTGCTGGAACTGGGCCGGCGGCGCGACTGGGCTAACTTTCGAGTGGAGTACCCGCGCTTTCGCATGAACGACGACCGCGAGGTCACCTGCTACGCCCTGATCACCCAGCATCTTGACGGCCAGGACGTGCGCGAAGCGGCGCTGTCCGCCTGGTACGCACAGCGTGAGCTGGACGACGGCTGCAACCTGCTGGCCAGCGCCCTGCGCGAAGCCAAGAAGCTCAGCGATGGCGACCTGTGGCAAGAGGCGCGCCTGTCGGTGGAAGCCAACCGCCCGCGCGCCGCCCGCGCCGCTGCCGTGCTGGTGCGTCCCACGCTGGATGCTGCCGTGGCTGAGCTGCTTGAAAACCCCGTGCGCCATCTGGCACGCAACCCCCAACCCAGCACCCTCAATGCCTTCGAGCTGGACCTGCTGGCCCTCATGCGCATGGCCGCCAACGACCCCGACCACACGGCCAACCAGTTGGAAGCCCGGTGGGAACGTGAACTGCCTATCAACTTGGCCGCCACGGCCTGGGCCCACGTCGCCAAACAAGCCGCACTGAAACAGTTGCCCGGCGCGGCCAGTTATGCCCGCAAGGCCTGGAGCCTGTGGGACAGCGCCAACAAGCCTAACGCGCAACCTGCGTGGAGCGACGAGCTGCTGGCCTGGCATGTGCGCGCCGCCCTGCGCACCCCCGCCAACGACAAACACCGCTGGGCCCTGGTGCAGCGCGCCACCGACGCCATGAGCGCGGCCGAGCAAAAAGACGCCGCCTGGGTCTACTGGCGCGCGCGCGCCCAGCAAGCCCGCGCACCTGCGGGCACGGATGGCGACGCAGCCCGTGCCAGCGCCCGCCAGTCGCTCGAATCCATTGCCACGCAACTGGGCTTTTACGGCGTGCTGGCGGCTGAAGACCTGGGCACACGCTTGGTCCTGCCTGGCGCGCCCGCCGCGCTGAGCGCCGCCGAACTGGAAGCGCCACGCGGCCAGGCCGGCTTCAAACGCGCGCTGCAACTCATAGGCCTGGGCTTGCGTTCAGAAGGCGTGCGCGAATGGAATTTCATGCTCCGCGGCTTGAGCGAACGTGAACTGCTGGCCGCCGCACAACTGGCCTGCGACCGCGAAATCTGGGACCGCTGCATCAACACCAGCGAGCGCACACGCAGTGAGGTCAACGTGGCGCAGCGCTACCCCACGCCGCACCGCGAAGTCATTGAAGCCAAGGCCAAGAGCGTGGGCCTGGACAGCGCGGTGCTGCTGGGCCTTATCCGGCAAGAGTCACGCTTCATCATGGACGCACGTTCTGGCGTCGGCGCGTCGGGCCTGATGCAGCTGATGCCCGCCACCGCGCGCTGGACCGCCAAACAAGTGGGCCTGGCCTACACGCCGCAAATGATCAACGACCGTGAGGTCAACTTGCAGCTGGGCGCGGCTTACTTGAAGCGTGTGCTGGACGACGCCGACGGCTCACTGGCCATGGCCTGCGCCGCCTACAACGCCGGCCCCGGCCGGCCACGGCGCTGGCGCGAAGGCCCGCCGGTGGAGCCCGCAGCGTGGGCCGAAAGCATCCCCTTCAACGAAACGCGTGACTACGTGAAGAAGGTGCTGACCAACGCCGTCATCTACAACGCCGTGCTGGGCCAAGCGCCCACCACGCTGAAGGCGCGCCTGGGCCGCACCATCGGCCCGCGCGACCCGGCAGCACCGGCGCCTGACAAAGACCTGCCCTGACCCTGTGAAGACACCATGACCCGACTGCTGGTTTTGGGCGGCACCGGCTTTGTCGGCCGCGCCCTGTGCGAACAACTCAGCCAGCGCAGCGCCAGCGACCGCATCACCGTGCCCACACGGCGCAATCCGCGTGGCAACGGCGTGCGCCTGCTGCCCACGGTGGACTTGGTCACGGCCAACATCAATGATCCGGCGGCGCTGGCACGGCTGGTGGCTAACTGTGATGTGGTGGTGAACCTGGTGGCCATACTGCATGGCAGCCGGGCTGCTTTCGAGCAGGCCCACGTTGGCCTGGCCCAGAGCCTGGTGGCAGCTTGCCGCAGCGCGGGTGTGAGGCGGGTGCTGCATGTGTCTGCGTTGGGCGTGACCACAGGCAAGAGCGCAAATGCGCCTTCGAATTACCTGCGCAGCAAGGCCGCTGCAGAAGCCGTGCTGACGGGCGCGGCGCTGGATCTGACCATCCTGCGCCCCTCAGTCATCTTTGGCGCGCATGACCATCTGCTCAACCTCTTTGCGCGCCTGCAAGCGCTGGCACCCGTGCTGCCACTGGCGGGCAGCCACGCGCGCTTGGCGCCGGTGTGGGTGGAAGACGTGGCCGCTGCGCTGCTGCGCTGCCTGGACACACCGTCCACCATCGGTCAGGTCTATGAATGCACGGGCCCGCAAGAAGTCAGCCTGAGTGAACTGGTGCGCCTGGCCGGGCGCTGGTCCGGCCATGAACG
>JANNEX010000549.1:0-1739 GCA_031379155.1 Rubrivivax sp. | reverse complement strand
ACTTCACCGGCCACCGTCTCTGCGTCGTTGACGCGAATCACGATGCGGTTGGTGTCGACATAGTCCACCGTGCCACCCCGGCGTGCCGTGACCACGGTGCCCGAGTCGACAGCCGCGACACGTTCAACCCCGGTGCCGACGAGTGCCTTTTCAGGGCGCAGCACAGGCACGGCCTGGCGCTGCATGTTGGCACCCATCAAAGCGCGGTTGGCGTCGTCGTGCTCCAAGAAGGGCACCAGTGACGCCGCCACCGAGACGATCTGCGCTGGCGCCACGTCCATGTACTGCACACGTTCTGGCGACAGCAACACCGAGTCGCCATTGACCCGCGCGCTGACCAGCTCATCGCTGAGCTTGCCGTCTTTGTCCAGGCCGGCATTGGCCTGGGCGATGACGTACTTGCCCTCTTCGATGGCCGACAGGTAGTCAATCTCCATCGTCACCTTGCCGCCATGCACACGGCGGTAAGGTGTCTCCAAAAAGCCGTACTCATTGAGCTGCGCAAACAGCGACAGCGAGTTGATAAGGCCGATGTTCGGGCCTTCAGGTGTCTCGATCGGGCAGACCCGGCCGTAGTGGGTGACGTGCACGTCGCGCACTTCAAAGCCGGCACGTTCACGCGTCAAGCCGCCCGGGCCCAGGGCCGAGACACGCCGCTTGTGCGTGATCTCGCTCAAGGGGTTGGTCTGGTCCATGAACTGGCTCAGCTGCGAAGCGCCAAAGAACTCTTTGAGCGCCGCGCTGATGGGCTTGCTGTTGATCAGGTCGTGCGGCATCAGGGGTTCGGCTTCAGCCTGGCCCAGACGTTCCTTCACGGCCTTTTCAATGCGCGCCAAACCGCTGCGGTACTGATTTTCGGCCAGTTCACCCACGCAACGCACACGGCGGTTGCCGAGGTGGTCAATGTCGTCCACGTCGCCATTGCCGTTGCGCAGATCGACCAGGATCTTCACCACTTCCAGGATGTCGTCGTTGCTCAGCGTCATCGCGCCTTCGGGCATGTCACGCCCCACGCGGGCGTTGAACTTCATGCGGCCCACACGGCTCAGGTCGTAGGTGTCGGCGCTGTAGAACAGGCGGTGGAAGAGGGCTTCCACGGCGTCTTCGGTGGGCGGCTCTCCGGGGCGCATCATGCGGTAGATGGCCACGCGGGCTGACAACTGGTCGGCCGTTTCATCAGCCGTCAAAGTCTGGCTGATGTAGGCGCCCTGGTTCAATTCGTTCGTGAACAGGCAGGGGATTTCTTTCACGCCCGCCGCGCGCAATTTCTTCAGCACGGCTTCGGTGAGTTCGTCGTTGGCCTTGGCCACGATCTCACCCGTGTCGGGGTCGACCTGGTTCTTGGCCAGCATGCGGCCGACCAAGAAGTCTTCGGGCACGCTGACAAAACCCGTGCCCGCCGTTTCCAAGGTGCGCACATGGCGCGCGGTGATGCGCTTGTCTTTTTCGACGACAACGTTGCCGGCCTTGTCGGTGAGGTCGAAACGTGCGACCTCGCCCTTCAAGCGCTCAGGCACAAATTCCATCTGCGCGCCGGTGTCCATCAAACGGAAGTTGTCGTTGAGGAAGAAGTTGGCGAGGATGGCTTCCGGGTTCAGGCCTATGGCCTTGAGCAGGATGGTCACCGGCATCTTGCGGCGGCGGTCGACGCGGAAGTACAAGATGTCCTTGGGGTCGAACTCAAAGTCCAGCCACGAGCCGCGATAAGGAATGATGCGCGCGCTGAACAGCAGCTTGCC
>JANNEX010000500.1:0-9917 GCA_031379155.1 Rubrivivax sp. | reverse complement strand
GACCGCAGTGCCGCGTATGCCGCGCGTTATGTGGCCAAGAACATCGTGGCTGCGGGCCTGGCCAAGCAGTGCCAGATTCAGGTGGCCTACGCCATTGGCGTGGCCAAGCCCATGAACGTGACCGTGTACACCGAAGGCACGGGCGTCATCAGCGACGAAGCTTTGTCAGCCCTGGTCAACGAGCACTTTGACCTGCGGCCCAAGGGCATCATCATGGTGCTGGACTTGCTGCGCCCGATCTACGAAAAGACGGCGGCGTATGGGCACTTTGGGCGCGACGAGCCTGAGTTTTCATGGGAGCGCACGGACAAGGCGGCGGTGCTGAAGGCGGCGGCTGGGCGTTGATGCGCCGGCGGCGGGTCTGAATGAACAAGGGCGGCACGGACCGCCCTTGCTTTTTGCCAAGCCCAAAACGGTCAAGGGGCGCGCACTTTGCAGTGCGCGCCCCTTGCCGGTTCTCCCTGAACCACATGCTCTTCGTCTGCGCCTGACTTACCAGGCCGTGGATGACAGCGATGATCTTGTGCGCTGACTGCAACTCTTGTTCAAGCCCAGCGCCTCGCGGCAGCTTAGGCCGCAGTGGCGTTGCGGCCCAGGACATATGTCGCCGGGCCGATGTGACTTTTTCACATCGACACTGGCAGCGGGCATCATGACGCGATGGCCATTCACTACCCCCTGCCGCTGCACGCCGGTTGCCGTGTGCTCGTCACCGCGCCCAGCTCGGGCGTTGAGCCGCGCCTTCATCAACGCCTGGATCTGGTGTTGGCGCACCTGCGCGCCCAAGGCTTCGTCGTCGAAGAAGGGGCTTGCCTGCGCAGTGAAGTCCACGGCGCCAGCGCCCCCGCCGCCGCACGCGCGGCAGAGCTGATGCAGGCCCTGCTGCGCGACGACGTGCACGCCATCATCCCGCCCTGGGGTGGTGAACTGGCGATTGAATTGCTCGACCGGCTGGACTGGCCGGCCTTGCAACACGCGCGGCCCAAATGGCTGCTGGGCTACAGCGACACCAGCACCTGGATGCTGCCCATCACCCTGCGCCTGGGCTGGGCCACGGCGCATGGGCCTGGCTTGATGGACCTGGTGGCTAACCAGAAAGATGCACTGACCAGCGGCGCCATGGCCGTGCTGGCCACACCCGCTGGCGGCCGTGTGCAGCAAGCGCAGTCCAGCCACTGGCAAATCAAATGGACCGACTTTGCCGATGAGCCAGCCACCACCTACCAGTTGAGCGAGCCCACACGCTGGTGGGCGCTGCAAGGCCAGAGTCAGGTGTCGTTGCGCGGGCGCCTGGTGGGCGGCTGCCTGGACACGCTGATGCACACTGCTGGCACCGTGCACGGCGACGTCGCCGGCTTCGTCCGCCAGCACGCCAGTGACGGCAGCATCCTCTACCTTGAAAACGCAGGCCTGTCGCCCACAGACTGGGTGCGTGCCTTGCACCGTCTGCGCTGGGCAGGTTGGCTGGATGATCTGGCCGGCGTGCTGATCGGGCGCAGCCTTGCACCCGACACCACAGGCGCCACGCAACTGCGCTATGCCGACGCACTGCAAAGCACCCTGGGCGCGCTGCCCTGCCCCGTGCTGGTGGACATGGACATTGGCCACCGGCCGCCGCAGATGGTGCTGGTCAATGGCGCCCTGGCCCAGGTGAGCTGGAGCCAGGCCAGTGGCGGCAGCGTGGCGCAAGAATTCATCTGAGCACCCTATTTGAGCGTTATGCCCAAGACCCTCACCCTGGACAACCTGCGCACCTACGCTATTGCGCGCAGCCTGTTCACACCCACGACGCTGCCCAAAGCCATTGCCAAGCTGGGCTTTGTGCAAGCCGACCCCATCCGCGCCCCGGCAAGGGCCCAAGACCTGACGCTGCGCCACCGCGTCAAGGGCTATCGCGCGGGTGACCTTGAACGGCGCTACGCCCAGTTGCCCATCGAAGAAGACTTCTTCGTCAACTACGGCTTTTTGCCGCGCGCCACGCACCACCTGATGCACCCGCGCACACCACGCACGGTGTGGCCCAAGGCGCGCTGGGCGCAGGCCCATGCGGTGCTGGACTTTGTGTGCGAACGCGGTGTGGTGCACCCGCGTGAGGTGGACCAGCACTTCCAGCACGGCAAGAGCAAGAACTGGTTTGGCGGCAACAGCAATGCCAGCACACAGCTGTTGGACGGCATGCACTACCGCGGCCTGTTGCGCATTGCCGGGCGGGCCAGTGGCGTGCGCACCTATGCTGCGCGTGACCTGCATGAAGCCGCTGCCGACGACTCGGCAGCGCTGGACGCGCTGGTCGACGTGGTGGTGGGCAAATACGCGCCGCTGCCCGAACGCTCCCTGTCCGAGCTGGTGCACCACCTGCGCTACGGCGCGCCGCAATGGGCCGACGGCCGCCGCGCCGCCTTGGCGCGTGCCAAGGCGCGCCTGCCTAACGCCCAAGTGGAGGGCCTGACCTGGTACTGGCCAGCCAGTGAAAACCCACTCAGCCAACGCCACGCGCTGGACGACGAGTTGCGCCTGCTGGCCCCTTTCGACCCCGTGGTGTGGGACCGCCGCCGCTTCGAAGCCTTCTGGGGCTGGGCCTATCGATTCGAGGCCTACACGCCTGCGCCGCAGCGCCTGCGCGGCTACTACGCTTTGCCGCTGCTGTGGCGCGGCCAAGTCATAGGCTGGGGCAACGTCAGCGTGAGTGAGGGCAAGCTGCAGACCGAGCTGGGCTTTGTCAGCGGCAAGCCGCCGCGCGGGCCTGCGTTCAAGGTGGCGTTCGAAGCCGAACGCGCTGGCCTGAGCGCCTTCCTGGGACTCTAGTACTCCGACCCAGAGATTTCGAAACATGAAAGCGCGTCTTCGACCCGATGGCTGCGTTGCAAATCCTCGCAATGCCTTTGGGCATCGCTGTGGTTTGCGCCTTGCCCTCGGGCCAAATCCATCGCTTTCATCATGTTCCGAAATCCCTGCGCCGGAGTACCAGGCATCACGTCGCCTGCTGCAGCGGCCGCTGCAACGCGGCCAGCAGCGCGCCCAGCAGCAAGGCGACTGCACTCAAGGCCAGGCCTTGCGCCAGGCCGCCGGGCCCGTCGGCAATGGCGCCGGTCAAACTCGGGCCCACGATCTGCCCGGCCGCAAACGCCGTCGTGAATGCCGTGATGCCCACGGGCCACTGAGCCGGCTGCGCGTTGTGGCGCACCAGTGCCGTGGTGCTGGCCACCACCGACAAGAAGACGCTGCCAAACAGCGCGCCCGACGCAAACACCGCCAGCGGATGTGCGCTGAGCACCGGCAGCAGCGTGGCCAGCGCCAGCAGCGCATTCAGCGTGGCCAGCGCGCGGCCGCTGCGGTGGCGTTGCAGCAGCCCCGCCCACAGCCACGACGAAGCCACCACGCCCAGGCCTAGCACGGTGTAGAAGGCCGTCACAGCGTTGCCACTCAAGCCTTGTTCACGCAGCAACGTGACGATGAAGGTCATGTAGCCGATGTAGCCCAGGCCGAACATCAGGTAGCCCAGCAGCCCAAACGTGAATGGGACCAGCGACAACGCCACGCGCGCTGCGCCAAGCACCGGCGGCGCCACCAGCGCACGCGTGCCCCAGGCCGTGGCCCCCGTGGCCAGCAAAGACAGCGCGCCCAGCAGCAGCCACGCCATGGCCCAGGGCGCCAAAGGCACGGCCAGCGCTGAGGCCATGATGCCCAGCCCGGTGCCGCCGTAGTAGATGCCCAGCACCTGGCCCGCTTGTCCTGCGGCCTGGCTGGCCAGCCGCGCCGCCAGCACGCCGCCGGCCACAAAGCTGGCCGCGCTGGCCATGCCGCAGGCCAGGCGCAAGGCCATCAGCACAGCGTCGCTGCGCGCCGCGCCGTGCAGCGCCAACAAGACGGCGGCAGCGGCACCGCCGGCCAGCATCACGCGGCGTGCATCCCAGCGCCGCAGCGCCAGCGGCAGCAGCAGCGCGCCCAGCAAGTAGCCGGCGGCATTGACAGTGTTCATCAGGCCGGCGGTGAAGTAGCTCCAGCCCAGGTCAGCGCGCATGGGCGGCAGCAGCAGCGCGTAGGCAAAACGTGCCATGCCCAGCGATACGGCGGCGGCCAACGCCAAGGCCAGCGCGGCGAGCAGCGTGGCGGCGTGCAGGCGCTTCATGCGCAGCTTGTTGTTCTTGCGGCCAGCAGCGCGTGTGCCACTTCAGCAAAACCTGCGCCACGTTCGCCCTGGGTGATAAAGGCCGGCCAGGTGTGCAACTCAGCCGCAAATCGGCGCAGGTTGGCCACGCC
The DNA here is from genome assembly GCA_031379155.1 of Rubrivivax sp. GTDB lineage: Bacteria > Pseudomonadota > Gammaproteobacteria > Burkholderiales > Burkholderiaceae_C > Rubrivivax. Next base: position 5,657 of record JANNEX010000500.1, on the reverse strand, counting down.
CACGGCAAGCGGGAATTTCTCGAATAGGGTCTGGTCGTTGGTGCTGTCGCCAACGTAAATCCAGCGGCCAATTTCGGCCTGCAAGTCGCGGCCAAAAAGGCGCTGCGTCATCCACTGCGCCGCTGTCCATTTGCTGTGGCTGCCAAACCAGCCGTTGATGTGAATGGAGCTCACCGTCGCGTTCATGCCGGCGGCCTGCATGATGGCCACCGCTTGTTCGATTTGCCGCTGCGCCAGGTGTGTGAATTCGCTGTGGTCGATGGCGATGTCGGTGATACGGCCGGGGCTGTCTAACGCCAGCACAGCGCCTTGGACTTCACGCAAAACCTGCTCGGCTACCTCACACAGGCGTGGTGCATTGACGCTGCGTGTGGCCGCGTCCTGCGCGTATTCAACAGCTACCAAATTGCCTTCGTGCAGCAGCGCCACGGCGCCGTTTTCAGCCACGATGGCGCGCACCGGCCACGCCGCCGCAAAAGGCGCGCTCCAGCCCATGGGCCGTCCGGTGATGGCCACCACGGGCACTTGCGCAGCGGCCAGCTCGTGCAGGGCTGCCAGCGCAGCAGGGTCAATGGCGCCGTCTTGGGTCAGCGTGTCGTCGATGTCGGTCATCACACCCAGCACACCGCGCAGTTGATCGGCCTGGACATCTTTAAAGGGCAAAGGCAGGCGTGCAGGGATTCGCGAAGTCATTCGCCAAGTCTTGCACAGGGTTTTGAAGCAAAGACCGACGCCGCGTTTGGCGGGGTATGGCTAGAATGCGTGCACTTTCCAAGGAGCGTTGCAACCTGCGTCAAGCAGGCCAGGCTTGGACAAGTCTTCATTGCAACCGCGCTCACCTGCACGAATGGGCTTCGTGGGTGAGATTGAATCCCCCGCCGTCCTTGCTGTGCAGGTTCCATCATTTATTCGGAGCCTGAAGATGAACGCCGTTCTCAAACCGCATCAAGACCACGCTGTGGCCGACCTGTCGCTGGCCGCCTGGGGCCGCAAAGAAATCAAGATTGCCGAGACTGAAATGCCCGGCCTGATGGCCATCCGCGAAGAGTTCGCGGCCATCCGCCCACTCAAAGGCGCGCGCATCACCGGCAGCCTGCACATGACGATCCAGACCGCCGTGCTGGTCGAGACCTTGCAAGCCCTGGGCGCTGACGTGCGCTGGGCCAGCTGCAACATCTTCAGCACCCAAGACCACGCTGCTGCCGCGCTTGTCGTCAACGGCACGCCGGTGTTTGCCTACAAGGGCGAAAACCTCACCGACTACTGGGACTACACGCACCGCATCTTCGAATTTGGTGCCAAGGGCAGCCCGCACGAAGGCCCCAACATGATCTTGGACGATGGCGGCGACGCCACGCTCTTGATGCACCTGGGCAAGAAGGCCGAGACCGACCCTTCCGTGCTGGACAAGCCGGGCAGCGAAGAAGAGACCATCCTGTTCGCCGCCATCAAAGCCAAGCTGGCCGTGGACGCCACCTGGTACAGCCGCAAGGGCGCGCAGATTATGGGCGTCACCGAAGAGACGACCACCGGCGTGCACCGCCTGAACGAGATGTCGGCCAAGGGCACGCTGATGTTCCGCGCCATCAACGTCAATGACTCGGTGACCAAGAGCAAGTTCGACAACCTCTACGGCTGCCGTGAAAGCCTGGTGGATGCGATCAAACGCGCCACCGACGTGATGATCGCCGGCAAGGTAGCCCTGGTCGCCGGTTATGGCGACGTGGGCAAAGGCTCGGCGCAGGCGCTGCGTGCCCTGAGCGCGCAAGTGTGGGTGACCGAGATCGACCCCATCAACGCGCTGCAAGCGGCGATGGAAGGCTACCGTGTCGTGACCATGGAGTACGCGGCTGACAAGGCCGACATCTTCGTCAGCGCCACCGGCAACCTCAGCGTCATCACACGCAAGCACATGGCGGCCATGAAGGACCAGGCCATCGTGTGCAACATCGGCCACTTCGACAACGAGATTGATGTCGCGGCGCTGAGTGACTGCACCTGGGACGAGATCAAGCCGCAAGTTGACCACGTGGTCTTTCCCGACGGCAAAAAGATCATCCTGCTGGCCAAGGGCCGCCTGGTGAACCTGGGCTGCGGCACTGGCCACCCCAGCTTCGTGATGAGCTCTTCGTTTGCCAACCAGACCATTGCGCAGATTGAACTCTTCACGCGCAGCGAGCATTACCAAGTGGGCAAGGTCTATGTGCTGCCCAAGCACCTGGACGAGAAGGTGGCGCGCCTGCACTTGAAGAAGGTCGGCGCGGTGCTGACTGAGCTGAGCGATGCGCAGGCGGCTTACATCGGTGTCAGCAAGGCCGGCCCTTACAAGGCCGACACCTACCGCTACTGAGCACGCAGGCGTGGGCAGCGGGTCAGCCTACGTGCTGGCCGACTGCTCGCCGACTGCTTGCCCATTTGCCTTCTTGCCCTCTTGCCCTCTTGCCCTCTTGCCAGCGAGACACCTTGGCGCCAAAATGGCACCATGGTGTCACTTTGGAGCCAGCCATGCCCGTCAGCCTGTCCATCAAAGCCGTGCCCGACGCGCTGCTTGAACGCCTGCGCCGCCGCGCGGCGGGCAACCACCGTTCGCTGCAACGCGAGCTGATGGCGATTGTTGAAGCTGCTGTACAGCCCGAGCCCAAGACCGCAGCAAGGACACATACACCCGCGCCTTCGCCAGCCCTTGTGTTGCGCGTGGCCGAATCCGAACCCGTCTGGCAAGCCCTCGCCAGCACCGCCAATGACGGCCTGCTGGACGAGCTTGACCGCATCGTCAGTGGCAGCCACTGGGGCGAAGCGCCTTTGCTCAGCCGCGAGCAATTGCACGACCGTGCGCTGGCGCGCGAAATCGACTTCGACAGCCGCCAGCTGGAAGGCAAAGCCGCGGCGCGAAAAAAAGGCGGCGCGCCATGAGCACCCGCGCCGTTTCCGCCACGCCGTTTTTCCTGGACACCAACATCCTCATCTACGCCACCTCCCAAGCCGCTGACCACGCCAGCAAGCGTGAGCCGGCGCGCCACTGGGTGGGGCGTGGCGACTGGGGTGTGTCCACGCAAGTGCTGATGGAGTTCTATGCCCAAGCCCGCCAGGCGCGGCACGGCCTGCTGCCCACCGCCGCGCAGGCTTTTGTGGAACGCATCGCGGCGCGCCGGCCAGTGGTGGCGGTGGACAAAGACATCGTGCTGGACGCGCTGGCGCTGCGCCACCGCCACTACCTGTCGCACTGGGACGCCGCCGTGCTGTGCGCGGCGCAGCGCCTGGGCGCGCACACCGTCATCAGCGAAGACATGGAGCACGGCCGCGACTACGGCGGCGTGACCGTCATCAACCCCTTTGTGGCAGCGCCACCCCATTGACCATGACCCACGCCATTCCCATAAGCTTCGAGTTCTTCCCGCCCAACACACCCGTCGGCAGCGAAAAGCTCAAAGCCGTGGTACAGGACCTGGCCGCTGTGTCGCCGGAATTCTTCAGCGTCACCTATGGCGCTGGCGGTTCCACGCGCGACAAGACACTGTCCACTGTGCGTGACATTGCAGCGTTAGGCCATGAGGCTGCGCCGCACTTGTCGTGCATAGGCAGCACGGCCGACAGCATCAGCGAAATCCTGGCCACCTACCGCGCACAGGGCATTCGCCGCCTGGTGGCCTTGCGGGGCGACTTGCCAAGTGGTGCAGTGGTGGGCGCCGCTACGGCCGGTGAATTCCGCTATGCCTCAGACCTCATCGAATTCATCCGCAAGACGCAGGGACCCGACTGGTTCATCGAAGTCGCCGCCTACCCCGAATACCACCCGCAACAGCGGTATGCCAAGCGCGACCTGGCGCACTTTGCGCGCAAGGTCAAGGCGGGGGCCGACTCAGCCATCACGCAGTTTTTCTTCAACCCCGACGCCTACTTTCACTTCGTCGACGAGGTGCGCGCGCTGGGTGTGGCGGTGCCCATCGTGCCGGGCATCATGCCCATCCACAACTACGCCAAGATCGCGCAGTTTGCGGCGCGCGACGGCATCGAAATCCCGCGCTGGGTGGCGCTGAAGATGGAAGGCTATCTGGACGACGCGGCGTCGATCCGCGCCTTTGGCATCGAGGTGGTGGCGCGCCTGTGTGAACGCCTGGTGGCCGGCGGCGCGCCGGGCATTCACTTCTACACACTCAACCAAAGCGCCTTGTCTTTGGACGTGTGCAAAAAACTGGGCTGGTTGACCTAAGTGTCCTGCCTAACTTTCCAGCTCAGGTGACAAACCCGGTGCCTGCCAAGCCAGGCCTTCGTCGGTGAGCAGCGCGTCCAACGGCACGTCATGCGCCTCAGCCTTCAGCCAAGGCACATGGCCGTGTGAATAGGCCAGGCCCACGGTCGTGGGGCGCGGTTGCAGCGTGGCCAAGGTGCGGTCGAAAAAGCCACCGCCGTAGCCCAGGCGCAAGCCCTTGGGGCCATAGCCCACGCAGGGCACCAGCAGCAGAGTGGGGGCAAAGGCGGGGGTGTCCTTGGGCTTGGGAATGCCGTAGGCGTCGTCTTCCATTTCGCAGCCCGGGAACCACATGTGAAAACTCAGCCGCTTGCTGGCTTTGTCGATCACCGGCAGGCCTATGCAGCGTTCTTCGTCGGCCTCGGCCCAGCGAAACAGCGCGGGCAGCGCATCAAACTCACCCTTGATGGGCCAGTAGGCGCCCACCGCCGTGTCGCTGCGGCCCAGCAGCCACACACGCAGCACTTCTTGCAGGTGCATGGCACGCTGATGGCGGTCAATCAGCGTCTGGCGTTCGGCCAGCAGCTGGCGGCGCAGCGCGGCCTTGTCGGTGGACGGCTCAAACGATGGCGGGTTCAGCGGCATGGGCAGACACGTGGGGCTGACTTGTCAGGTCAAGGGCGCTATTGTCGCGGCATGGCCAGCGCCACGAAAACTGCAAAAAAACCCGCACAGAAAACTGCCAAAAAAGCCGACCCGCCCTTCGTCAGCCATTGCGTCGAGCTGCTGGCGCCGCTGGGCAGTGTGCGCACGCGGCGCATGTTTGGCGGCTGGGGGCTGTATGTGGACGAGCTCTTCCTGGCGCTCATCGCCAACGAGCGGCTGTTCCTCAAGGTCAATGCACACAGCCGCGCCGCCTTTGAGGCCGCAGCCTGCGAGCCCTTTGTCTACGACGCCAAGACCGGGTCTATTGCCCTGGGCTACTGGTCGGCGCCGGCCGACGCGCTGGAGTCAGCGACGCAGATGCAGCCCTGGGCGCGCATGGCGCAACAAGCCGCGCTCAGCGCCCAGGCTGCAAAAGCAAAACCCGTCAGGCGCGTCGCCAAGCCGTTGAGACCACCGCGCGCCAAGGCGACAACCAAGTAGGCAGCCAAGTAGGCGGCACGCTGGACTTGATGACAGCCGGCGCGGCCTGCACCACGCTGACACGCGCTTGCGGCCAGGCCTCGACCACCCACTCAGAACCGGCAGGCAGGGTGTGAAATTGGCCCGCGTCCAGCCAGACATCGGCCGCACCCGGGCGCGTCAACCAGACGCGGCCTTCATGGACCCAGAAAGCGCGCGTCGCCGGGTCGGCCGTCAACGTGACGGCCTGGCTTTGCGCCAGCGGCCACACAAAGGGGCTTTCGCGCAGATGGGTTTGGTGAAGACGGGTTTGGTGAAGACGGGTTTGATGCAGGTTTGTCAT
>JANNEX010000478.1:0-2707 GCA_031379155.1 Rubrivivax sp. | reverse complement strand
TTGAGGTTGCGGATGACCGTGCCCGTGCGTGACGTGCCACGGATGTAGATCGGTGCAGCCTCAGTGCCACGCACGTTCAGCACCAGGCTGGTGATGTCGTAGGTGCCGTTGGCCAGCACCAGCACGTCGCCCGCCACCAGCGCATCAAATTTGGCCTGCAGGTTGTCCAACGGCGTCGCTGTTTTGTTCGCGGTTGCGGCTGCGCCGGGCAGCGCCCGTGTGGCTCGGCTGGCGGTCAAAACGCGGGCCGCACGGCCGGCTTCATTGATGGTCAGTTCAAGCTCGTAAGTGGTGCCTGGCGCGAGGTCAAAAATGCTGCCACCAAAGGCCGAGACGACGGCCTCTGGCCCCCCCGTTTCGGTCAGCGTGGGATCGATGTAGATCAGCGGGTGCGCCGTGCGCCAGGTGGCGCTGCCCGCTGCGCGGTAGCGCACATCCACCCGTGTGCCAGCGGCCACGGCACGCGCGGTAGGACAGTAGAAGTTGATGTGCTCAGGCGTCTGCGGGTCGAAGCCAATGGCGAAGGCGTCGCCGGCAGCCGGTGGCGGCGCCGGTGGAGCCGGTGGTGCGGGCGGCGCTGGTGGCGCTGGTGGCGCTGGCGGTGAAGGAGGCGGTGGTGAAGGCGGTGGCGTGGACGACACTGGCGCCGGAGCGTTTGACTCCGAGCCACCGCCACCGCCGCCGCAGCCGCCCGCCATGCCGACGGTCGAAAGCAAGAAGCTGGAGAGCGCCAAACGCCGTGTGATGAGTGTCGATTTCATATCTGGGGACCATTTTCATGTAGAGAAACTGCGCATGGCTTGTCAAGATGTATTTGCCTCCATCGCCGTGCGGAGCGGTCCCCCTCACTTCGGGGGGAACCCTATTTCGACAACCCGGCCTGAACGCAAAGACCCAGCAATGGCTGAGCGAATGTGAACGTGACTTTGTGCGCGACTTTGGCCGCCAGCCCCTGGCGCCCCTGTGCTGGTCACCACCCATCGCGGCCGGTGGTGCGCGCCTTGTTCAAAGCACAGCGCAGAGAATTGGCTACAAATGTCTGCCGCAAACCGTGACTTGATTCTCGGCCAGGACCTTGACCGCAGGGTTGCAAGTTGTGTGTCGGGCAGAGTCGCGGGTTCGCTCACCGCATGAAACCAGTGGCTATCCTCATCAACAGCTTGCTGACGCTGGCCTGCTCAGGCGCGGTGGCCCTGCTCGCGGCGCATCACCCCTTGTCGCCACTGCTGGCACTGGCCGCCTGTGCCGCAGTGGCAGCCCTCGTGTTCATCCGTCTGGCCTGGTGGCCACTGGCCGTGCTGGGCCTGCTGCCGCTGGCGGGGCTGATGCCATGGACCGGTTGGATCACGGTGGAAGAGTTCGATCTGGTGGTGCTGTCAGCAGCGGCCGGGGGTTATGCCCGGCTGGTGGTGTCGGCTCAGTTGCGCCCGCCCATGCGCGACTTCTGGCGCGTGGTGCTGTTGTGCCTGCCCTTCATCACGTCCACCTTGATCAGCTTGCACATCGGCGTGGCCGATGCGGGCGGGCTGACCTGGGGTTGGTGGCAAGGCTATGTCGAGCCGCTCAACGCGCTGCGTCTGGCCAAGCCCCTGTTCGAAGTTTTGCTCTTGCTGCCCTTGTGGCTGGCCGCGCGCGATGCAGACCAGACACATGCCGAACTGATGCTCGAGCGCGGCATGCTGTGTTTGCTGGCCGGTGTGGTGGCCGGCGTGCTGTGGGAGCGCGTGTCCTTCACGGGTCTGCTCAACTTCTCAGCCGACTACCGCGCCACCGGTCCGTTCTGGGAGATGCATGTGGGCGGCGCGGCACTCGACGCAGCCTTGGTCATGGCCATACCCTTTGCAGCCGTCGCGCTGACCCAGGCCAGGCAGCCCCTGCGCTGGCTCGTCCTGGGCGCTGTGTGCGCGGGCGCCCTGTATGCGGCCTTGGTGACTTTTTCGCGCATCGTGTATGCCGCCGTTCCCGCGTCGTTGCTGCTGGGCTTGTGGTTGCGTTCGCGCGCAGGTGGTCCTGGCAACACAGCGCGCTGGAGCCTGCGTCTGTGGGCGACGGTGGCACTCGCGCTGCTGGTTTTTGCGGCGGTGGCGGCTTGGGCCTTTGGCTCGGCCGGCTACCGTGGCCTGTTCATGGCCTGGAGCATTGCTGCCCTTACCGGGTTGGTCTGGCGCCTGCCCTTTGGGCGAGCGCAGTGGCCCTGGTTGCTGACACTGGGTGCTTTGCTGCTGGCCTGGGCCGTCGTGGTCGCCACCGTGCTGCCGGCGCAGCGGCCGACCCTGGTTGGCTTCCTTCCCCTGCTGCTGGTGGCGGCACCCGTCATCACGCTGGCGGCGCTGGGCCGCTTGACGCCACTCTGGGCCTGGTGTGCCTATGCCACGCTGCTGGCCACTTGGGCCACCGCCCTGCGCTGGGGTACCGCAGTGGCCACGGCCAGCAGCCTGTGTGTGCTGCTGGGAACCTGGTTTGGCGCCATCCTTGCCGTGGCGCGGCGCTCGCCTGGCGCTGCTGCAGGGCCGTCGCAGACGCTTCACCCTGTGAGGCCGTTGAATTGGCCCGCGCTGGCGCTGTGGTCAGCAGCGTCGCTGGCCACGGCTGCGGTGGTGGGCGTCTTTTTGGCCGGTGGCTACATGGGTCAGCGTCTGTCCGAAACCGGCCAGGACAGTCTGGGCCGCCAGAGCCATTGGCAGCACGCGCTGTCCTTGCTCAGGGG
>JANNEX010000475.1:0-5037 GCA_031379155.1 Rubrivivax sp. | reverse complement strand
CCGGGCCTGGACCTCATCGTCGGCGGCCACAGCCAAAACCCTGTGTGCATGCTGGCGGCCAACCTGCGCAACGACGCTTACCGCCCCGGCCAGCCCTGCGCGCCCGACCGTCAAAACGGTGCCTGGATCGTGCAGGCGCACGAGTGGGGCAAGTATGTCGGCCGCGCCGACTTTGAGCTGGGCCCCGGTGGCGTGCAACTGTTGAAATACGAGCTGATGCCCGTCAACATGCTGCTGCCGGCCGCCGCGCCTAACGCCAAGAAAGAACTGGCGCAGCCCAGGCTGCCTGAAGACGCCACCCTGCGCGCTTTTTTGCAGCCCTTCCAGGACAAAGGCCAGGCCGGGCTGTTGCTGCCGGTGGGCACCAGTGAAGCCATCTTCGACGGCAGCCGCGACCGTGTGCGCAGGGCACCCAATGCGCTGGGCCTGCTGGTGGCGCGTTCAATGATGGACAAAGTGGGCGCCGATATGGCGCTCATGAACTCGGGTGGCCTGCGCGATTCTTTGCCCGCCGGCCCACTCACCTACCGCGACGTGTTGATCGTGCAGCCCTTTGGCAACACGGTCAGCGTCATCACGCTCAGTGGAGCCGAGCTGCTGGACTACCTGCGTTTTGCCGCACGCCAGACACCTGGCGCGGGCGCGTTTCCGCAGACGGTGGGCGTGCGCATGGTCATCAATGGCACAGTGCTTGAAAGTGCGCAGATTGGCGGCGCGCCCATAGACCCGGCACGCAGCTACCGGCTGGCCATCAACAACTTCACGGCCCAGGGCGGCGACGGCTACCCGGCGCTGAACAAACACGCGGGCTACATCAACAGCGGCTTTGTCGATGCTGATGTGCTGCGCGAATTCATCAGCAAACGCAGCCCGCTCAAGCTGGCCGACTTTGACCCTGGCGACACGGTGCAGCGGCGGTGAAGGTGCAGCGGCGCCGGGCCCTGGGGGCGCTGGCAGCGCTGGCCGCACCTTGGTGCGTGCGCGCGGCAGACGCAAGCTGGCCTGGCGCAGCATGGGACACCTCAAAGCCCGCAGACAGCGGCTGGAACACCGAGCGCCTGCGTCAGGCCGATGAGGTGGCGCGACAGCTGTGGAGCAACGCCGTGCTGGTGGTACACCGGGGCCGTGTTGTGCATGAATTTGGCGACACGCAAAAGCCGGTCAACCTGTACAGCGGCCGCAAGAGCGTATTGGGCGTGTTGCTGGGCATGGAAGTGGACGCGGGCCGCTTGAAGCCACAAGCCACGCTGGCCGAGTTGGGCATCAACGACAAACAAGGCCTGAGCGAGGTCGAAAAATCAGCCACCGTGCAGCAGTTGATGCAGTCCCGCTCAGGCATTTATCACCCCGCCGCCTACGAAACGCTGCAAGCCAAAGCCGAGCGGCCAGCACGCGGCAGCCACGCGCCTGGCACGCACTACTACTACAACAACTGGGACTTCAACGCGCTGGGCAGCATCTACAAAGCAGCCAGTGGCCAAACGGTGTTTGAAGGCCTGCGCGATGCGCTCGCAAAGCCTTTGCAGATGCAGCATCTCGACATCAAGCAGCACACCCAGTGGGCGCTGGAAAGTGCTTCAGAACACGCCGCCTACGTGATGCAGCTCAGCGCGCTTGACTGGGCGCGTGTGGGCCTGCTCATGGCGCGTGGTGGGCTGTGGCAGGGGCAGCGCCTGCTGTCCGAAGCCTGGGTGGCTGTGAGCACCAAGCTGCACAGCGTGGTGCCACCTGGATGGTCGGGCTACGGCTATTTGTGGTGGACGCCGCTGCGTGCGTTTGATTTCTGGACGCGCACGCCAGGCCAGGTGTTTTTCGCCCACGGCAACCATGGCCAGGTGCTGTGGGTGGACCGCGCGCGCGACATCGTGGTGGTGCACAACACCGACCACCGCCGCATGCTGCGCGCCAGCCCTGAGCTGGGCCAGCTCTACCCGCTGCTGCAACACATCTTCACGGCTATGCCCTGACTTAGAAAGTTATGCAGCCGACGGAAATCATCCGCATCAAACGCGACGGCGGCGTGCTGGGGCCGGCGCATATCGAGTCGTTCGTCAGTGGCCTGGTGCATGGCCCAAGTGCGGGCGCCTGGTCCGACAGCCAGGTCGCCGCGCTGGCCATGGCCATCTTGCTGCGCGGCATGGACAGCGCAGAGACCGCCGCGCTCACCGCCGCCATGACGCACAGCGGCGAAGTCATGCAGTGGGCCGGCTGCGGCTTGCACGGCCCGGTGCTGGACAAACATTCCACCGGCGGCGTGGGCGACAAGGTCAGCCTGATGCTGGCGCCATTGCTGGCGGCCTGCGGCGCTGTGGTGCCCATGATCAGCGGCCGTGGCCTGGGCCACACCGGCGGCACGCTGGACAAGCTCGAAGCGCTGGCCGGCTACCGCGTCGATGTCGACCGCCCCACCCTGCTGGCCACGCTGCGCAACGCCGGCTGCGCCATCGTCGGCGCCAGCGCGTCTTTGGCGCCGGCTGACCGGCGCCTCTACGCCATCCGCGATGTCACGGCCACGGTGGAAAGCCTGCCGCTCATCACGGCCAGCATCCTGAGCAAGAAGCTGGCCGCAGGCCTGCAAGGCCTGGTGCTGGACGTGAAAGTGGGCAGCGGCGCTTTCACGCCCACCCTGGCGCAAGCGCAAGCGCTGGCCCACAGCCTGGTCAGCGTGGCGCGCGCAGCCGGGCTGCCGGCGCGCGCGCTCATCACCGACATGAACCAGGTGCTGGGCAACACGGCAGGCAACGCCTTGGAAGTGCAAGAGGCCATCAACTTCCTGACCGGCCAATCACCAGACCCGCGCCTGCTCAATGTGACCCTGATGCTAACGGCTGAGTTGCTGCACCTGGGTGGCCTGGCGCCCAACGTGCTGGCGGCGCGGCGCATGGCGCAGGCGGCGCTGGACAGCGGCCAGGCGGCAGAGCGTTTTGCGCGCATGGTGGCGCAGCTGGGCGGGCCTGTGGATGTGCTGCGCGCGCACGGCCTGCCGGCCGCACCGCTGCAAGTGCCAGTGCCTGCCTTGCGCGCGGGCTGGCTCACGCACATCGACGTGCGCGCGCTGGGCCTGACGGTCGTGGCGCTGGGCGGCGGCCGGGTGCGGCCGGGCGATGTGGTGGACCCGCGCGTGGGGCTCTCAGCCATGCTGCCGTTGGGTGCGGCGGTGGCCGTGGGCCAACCGCTGGCCTTTGTGCACGCGGGCGCAGTGGCGCAGGTGCAGGCGGCGGTGTTGGCGGTGCAAGCGGCCATGGTCCTGGGCGACAGCGCGCCAACCGTGCCGCCGGCGGTGCATGACCGCGTGGATTGATGGCCAGCCATGAGGGCCCCACCCCGCATCAAGATCTGCTGCATCGCCAGTGTGGCCGAGGCACGCCTGGCGCAGGCGGCGGGCGCCAGTGCCCTGGGCCTCGTGTCGGCCATGCCCAGCGGGCCGGGCGTGGTGGCCGACGGCGTCATCGCTGAGGTGGCCGCAGCCATGCGTGGCCAGACGGTGCGCACTTTTTTACTCACCGCGCGCACATCTGCCACTCACATTGCACGTCAGCAGCACGCTGCAAGAACCACCACGCTGCAACTGGTGGATCAAGTCGCGCACGCTGAATTGCGTGCCCTGCGCCAGCTGTGCCCGGGTGTCGAGCTGGTGCAAGTCATCCACGTCACTGGCGAAGCCTCGGTGGCGCAAGCCGTGGCTGTGGCGCCCTGGGTCGACGCGGTGTTGCTCGATTCCGGCAACCCCGCGCTGGCCGTCAAAGAACTCGGCGGCACCGGCCGCACGCACGACTGGGCCTTGAGCCGGCGCGTCCGCGACGCCATCGCGCCACTGCCGCTGTGGCTGGCCGGCGGCTTGCGCGCGCACAACGTGGCGCAAGCCATCGCAGCGGTGCAGCCCTATGGCCTGGACCTGTGCACGGGCGTGCGCAGCGAGGGCCAGTTGGACGCGGCCAAGCTGGCGGCATTTGTGAAGGCGGTGCAGGCCAGCGTTTGAAACGCCGCCGCGCTGCCGCTCCTCTAGGATGGTGGCCCGTGCCACATCCAATCTCGCCATGCATTCCACCTTCAAGCTGCGGCTCACAAGGCTGCCGACAGCCCTGGCAGCCCTGACCATTGCCCTGCCTGCCGCGCTGTGCGCACAGACCAGCCACTTGCCCAGCGCGCCCATTCGCAACGTGCCGGAAGTTTTCTTCGGCACCACCGTCGACGACCCCTACCGCGACTTCGAAGACATCAAGTCGCCGCCCGTCGCTGCGTGGATGAAGGCGCACAGTGAAAACGCGCACGCCACCCTCAAGCGCATCAGCGGCCGCGCTGAATTGCGCGACAAACTCGAACGGTATGAGAGCGCCACGGCGGCGCGTGTGGTCGATGTCGTCAAGCTGCCCGGCGAGCTGTACTTCTTTCAGCGCCGCGGCGCCAAGGACGACCAGTTCAAGCTCTTTATGCGCCGTGGCCTGGCCGGCGCCGACCAGCCTTTGTTCGACCCACAAACGCTGAAGAAAAAGACCGGCAAGCCGCACGCCATCAACTACTTCTCACCGTCGCCTGACGGCAGCCGCGTGGCCCTGGGTGTCTCGGCCAGCGGCAGTGAAGAGGCGGTGCTGCACGTGCTGGACACACGCAGCGGCAAACAAGTCGGCCCCGGCATCAGCCGCGCGCAGTACGGCGCGGTGAGCTGGTCACCCGACGGCAAGGAGCTCTACTTCCACCGCATGCAGGCCCTGAAGAAAGGCATGCCGGCCACCGACAAATACCAGCGCAGCATGGCCGTGGTGATGAAGCCCGGCGGCGCAGAAGCCAGCATCCGCACCCTGCTGCGCGCTGGCGATGCTGGCGCGGTGGACGTGCCGGTGACCGAGTTCCCCATCATCGATGTGCAGCCCGACGGGCGCGTGATTGCGCAGGTCTTTGACGGTGTCTCACCCGAGTTCAGCGCCTACCACTCCACACTGGCGCAACTGCGCGCCGGCAAGCCCGAATGGAAGAAGCTGTTTGGCCGCGAAGACAAGGTCACCGCGCTGGCCGTCCAGGGCGCGCGTGTCTATGTGC
>JANNEX010000362.1:0-9029 GCA_031379155.1 Rubrivivax sp. | reverse complement strand
GCCTTCGGCAAAACCCATGTCCAGCGCCGGCTGCACCTGGGTCTGGTTGAAGGCGGGCTCGATCATCTCGATGGGGTCTTCAATGGTGCAGACATTCACCTCGTCCGTGGCCAGCGCCTTGAGCGTGCTGTACAGCGTGGTGGTCTTGCCGCTGCCCGTGGGGCCAGTCACCAGGATGATGCCGTGCGGCTTGCTTATCAACTCTTGCCAGGCCTTGCTTTCGTGCGCGCCAAAGCCCAGTGCAGGCAAGCCTTTGACCACGGTGTCGGGGTCGAACACCCGCATGACCATCTTTTCGCCAAAGGCCGTGGGCAGCGTGGACAAGCGCATTTCCACTTCACCACCGGGCTTTTCCACACCGCCTTCTGTCGTGCTGGGGCGGCGCGTCTTGATGCGGCCGTCCAGCGGGCGGCGCTTTTCCACCACGTCCATGCGGCCCAGCAGCTTGATGCGCGCCGTCATGGCGCTCATCACCGTCAGCGGCACTTGATACACCGTGTGCAAAACACCGTCGATGCGAAAGCGAATGGCGCCCATGTCGCGGCGTGGTTCAAGGTGGATGTCGCTGGCACGTTGGTCGAATGCGTAGCCCCACAACCAGTCCACCACCTGCACCACACCTTGGTCGTTGGCATCCAGCGTCTTGCTGGTTTTACCCAGCTCTACCAGTTGTTCAAAGCTGGCCGTGGTCGCCGTCTCACCGCTTTTTTGCGCCGCGCGCACGCTGCGCGCCAGGGCATAGAACTCGGTCGTGTAGCGGCGCAGGTCTTCGGGGTTGGCCACCACCAGCTTGACGCTGCGCCGCGTGTGGGCTTCGATCTCACTCACCCAGGCAATGTCAAAAGGCTCAGCGGTGGCGATGACGATTTCAGTCGCACTGACTTGCACCGGCAGCGCGTGGCGGCTCTGTGCGTACTGCACGCTCATCACGTCAGCGACACGGCCCACATCCACACGCAGCGGGTCTATGCGCAGGTAAGGCAGGCGGCAACGGCCGGCCAGCCATTCAGTAAGCTGTTCGGTGTCCAGCGCGGCACCACTGCTCTTGCGTATGAGCCCGGCGCCGCCCAGGCGCACCAGGGCGTGCAGGCTGGACGCACCGGCACGAAAGCGCGCCGTGACACGTTCTGCGTCGTCGGCGCTGATGCAGCCGTCTTCACGCAGCCAGGCCAGCAGCAGCGGCCATTCCAGCTTGCCCTTGATGGGTGCTAGACCGGGCGCAAGCTTGCTGCTTAGGCTGGGTGCAGGGGCGGTGGCGGCTTTCATGTGTTGGCTGGACTGGCGGTGTGGTGCGCATACGGCCGCACCATGCGCAGCCATTTGCGCGCGGGCAGTTTGAGGTGTCCAAAACGCTTTTCGATCAAGGCCGCGCGCGCGCTCAAGGCTTCTCGCGGCGGCACCACCACGCCGCGCCCAGCCACCACCACGGTGTTGCCTTCGCGCGTGGGGCGCAGGCTCCAGACCTGGTGGCTGCCAAATGCGGCGGCGATGCGCGCGATGCTGTCATGGAAGCTGGCGTGGCGGCCGAACAAATTGACGCTCATCAACCCACCATCTTCGAGTACCGCGCGGCAGGTGCGGTAGAAGTCCACGTGGTCCAGCACGGGCGCGGCGGCTTCGTGGTCGTAGAGGTCCACGTGCAGCAGTCGCACGCTGCCGTGTTCGGCTTGCGCCAGCCAGTCGGCGGCGTCACCACGCACCACCTCGGCCTTTTCGGGCAGGTGGAACCAGGCGGCGTTGATGTCAATCACCTGCGGGTTGATTTCCACCACCGTGGTGGCCATGCGCAACTGGCGCGCCGTGAAGCGTGTGATGGCGCCCGCGCCCAGGCCGAGTTGCACCGCCAGGCCCTGGCCCAATTGATCGCTGGGCAGCCACAGCAGGCTGGCCAGCATGCGCTGCACGTAGTCAATCTCCACCACCTGCGGCTGCTTGATGCGCATGCCACCCTGTATCCACACCGTGCCCAGGTGCAGGTAGCGCACGCCGCCCTCTTCTGACAAGGTGACGTCGGGCAAGGTCTGGGCTTGACGGGTCATGGTGTGGGATGTGTCAGGCGGGGCAAGGCCGGGTCTGCCAAAAGCGGTAAGGCCGCGTTTGCCAAAAGCGGTAAGGCCGCGTTTGCCAAACGCGGCAAGGCCGCGTGTGCGTTGGCTGTGGTGAATGCCGCAACCTGCGCGGGCGTGCAAGCGCGCAGGCTGGCCAGCACTTGGCCCAGGCGCGGCAATTCTGCGGGTTCATTGCGGCCCTGACCGGCTTGTTCTGCGCGCTGCTGCGCGCTGCGGTACAGCCAGTGCGGGGGAATGTCGGGCGCGTCGGTTTCCAGCACCAGTGCCTCTTGCGGCAGCGTGGCCGCCAGGTGGCGAATTTGCAGCGCGCGCTCAAACGTCATGGCGCCGCCAAAGCCCAGCTTGAAGCCACGCGCCACGAACTGACCCGCCTGTTGCGGGCTGCCGTTGAAGGCGTGCGCGACGCCGCCTGCCACGCCCGTGCGGCGCAGGCCTTTCATCAGCGCGTCGGCGCTGCGCCTCACATGCAGGATCACGGGCAGACTGGCGTCGCGTGCCAGTCGCAGCTGCGCTGTGTAAAAGCGCTCTTGGCGCACGCGGTCAAGGCCGGGAACAAAGTGGTCCAGGCCGATCTCGCCCACCGCCACCAGCAGCGGGTCATCACGGTGCTGCTGCAAGGCTTGTTGCAGGCGGTCCAGGTCTTCGTCCTGGGCCGCATCGACGTACAGCGGATGCAAGCCCAGCGCATAGGCAAAGCCGTGTTCGTGGGCCAGCGTGCGCACGCGGTCAAAGTGCGCGGCGGCCACGGCCGGCAGCACCATCTGCGAGACGCCGGCAGCGCGCGCGCGCGGCACCACGGCGGCGCGGTCAGCGTCGAATTCGGGCGCGTCCAGGTGGCAGTGGCTGTCTATCCACATGCTGGCCACCTGTCGTTCCGCGCTTTAGCCTCCGATGCCATACCAACCCAGCCCCAAGCCCCAGCGCGTGGGCCCGCCCGTACCCGACTCGCGGCTGGCCGTGATGTCCAGGCCCAGCCGGTCTTTGAGCAGCCACCAGCGCGCACCCAGGCTGGCCACCGTGCCGCCAAATACGGCGTGCTTGTTGTTGCCCTGCACCTCGGCAAACAGCAGCCAGGCGTCGGCGGGCGTCCAGGCCAACGCCAGATAGAGCAAGGTGGCGCGTGTGGCGGTGGCACTGTCGCGTGCCAGGCCCAGGTTGCCGTGCAGCGCCCAGGCATCGCCCAGCTTTTGAGTCGCCAGCCCCAGCAAGCTGGTCTGCGCAGCTTGCCAGGCTGCGCCGACGGGCTTGGCCCAGTCGCGGCTGAGCTTGAGGCCCAAGCTCAGCTCACCGGGGCCACTGTCCAGCTTCCAGGAAGCTGGCACCCATTTCAGCGCCAGGCCGGCTTGCACGCGCACCACATCGTGAGGGCGCGGCTGAGCGAAGCCGGCATCCAGCTCAAGGCCACTGGCCAGTGCGCAGGCTGGTGCGAGCACCGCCGTGCCCGCACTGCCGGCGCGTTCCACCCAGGCTTCGAACTGGCAGGTCTGGGCGTCGACGGTGGCGGCATCGTCGGTGGACTGCGGACGGCCGGCATGCGCCAGCGGCGCCGCCATCAGGGCGCTCAACAAGGCGGCGCGCAAAAAGGCCCTATGCAAGAAATTCAACACACCCCCAAATCGTGGACGCTTGTCGGGCCCGCACGATAAGCCAGGCCAGAGCGCAGCCAGGCAGCCGCGCTTGCAACGTGATACCGTGGCTGCACAACGCCTGCTTGGCGGTAACGCACAAGCCCGGCAAGAGCCCACGCCAAAGCCCACGCCTGCATGAACAAGGCACCGCTGTACAGCCGCTCGCCCCGTCGTGTGCCGCCACCGGCTGCGGCCGGTGCGGCGCCGCCAATGTCTGCCGCGCCAGAGTTGTCGATACCCTTGCCCATGCCTTGGCACACGCGTTGGCGCCCGCATCTGGCACCCGCCGCCTGGGCTCTGGCCGGCGCACTGCTCTCACTGCTGCTGATGCTGAGCTTCTTGCACTTGCGCCCTGGCTCCAAGCCCGTCACCCAAGACGACATAGACACGGCCGTGCGTGAGTCGCTCGAACGCGAACCTCTGCCCTCGGCGGCGGCCAAAGCCTATGAGGCCATCCTGCCTTCGGTGGTGCGTGTCATCGGCCTCATGGACGAAAACGACAGCGGTGAAAACAACCCCGAACAGCGCGCCATGGAACGCAGCCTGGGCACCGGTGTGGTGATCATCGACAACGGCACCATCCTGACCAACCTGCACGTGGTCTGGGGCACGAAGAAAATTCGCGTGCGCTTTGCCGACGGCTTTGAGAGCGAAGCCGTGATGGTGGGCGCGCAGCCTGAAAACGACCTGGCGGTGCTCAAAGCACTCAAGCTGCCCGACGACCTGGAAGCCGCCACCATGCGCAGCACCGGTGACCTCAAACCCGGCGACCACGTGATTGCCGTCGGCCACCCCTTTGGCATTGGGCCCAGCGTGAGCTACGGCGTGGTATCGGGCCTGAAACGCGAGTTCCGCTCGTCCGAAGGTGAAAAGACTCTGACCAACCTGATCCAGTTTGACGCCGCCGCCAACCCCGGCAACAGCGGCGGCCCACTGGTCACCATGGACGGCCATGTGGTGGGCATCGTCACAGCCATTCTTAACCCCAGCGAACAGCGCACCTTCATCGGCATTGGCTTTGCGGTGCCGATAGAAAACGCCGCTTCGGCGGCGGGCATGCCGCCGTTTTGATAGCTGGCATGCCGCCAAACTAACTCTATACATCAGCACACCATGGCAGAACCCGCACAGTCCACCGCCGAATTGATGGAACGCATCCTCTACGAAGTCAAACGCGTGGTGGTCGGCCAAGACCGTTTTCTTGAACGTGTGCTGGTGGCCCTGCTGGCCCAAGGCCACCTGCTGGTCGAAGGCGTACCGGGCCTGGCCAAGACGCTCACCGTCAAGACCCTGGCGCGCACCGTGCGCGGCAGCTTCAAGCGCATCCAGTTCACGCCTGACCTGGTGCCGGCCGACTTGGTGGGCACGCGCATCTACAACCAGAAGACGGGCGAATTTGGCACCAGCCTGGGCCCCGTGTTTGCCAACCTGCTGCTCGCCGACGAGATCAACCGCGCGCCAGCCAAGGTGCAAAGCGCGCTGCTTGAAGTGATGCAGGAACACCAGGTCACCATCGCCGGTGAAACGCACAAGGTGCCCGACCCCTTTGTCGTCATGGCGACGCAAAACCCGATCGAGACCGAAGGCACCTATCCTTTGCCTGAAGCACAGCTTGATCGCTTCATGATGAAGGTGCTGGTGGACTACCCCAGCGAAGAAGAAGAATTCGTCATCACCCAGCGTGTCACGGGCGACCCGGTGGATGTGAATGCGGTGGCCGACACCTTCCAGTTGGCGGCCCTGCAGCGTGAATGCCGCGCCGTGTTTTGCGACCCCGCGCTGATGCAATACGCCGTCAAGCTGGTGGGCGCCACGCGCCGCCCGGCCAAGTACGAACTGGCCGAACTGGCCAAGTACATCACCTACGGCGCCAGCCCACGCGCCTCCATAGGCATGGTCGAAGGGGGCAAGGCCTTGGCCCTGATGCGCGGCCGCCGCTACGTGCTGCCCGAAGACATCAAAGACCTGGTGCCCGACGTGCTGCGCCACCGTGTGGTGCTGAGCTACGAAGCGCTGGCCGAAGGCATTACCGCCGACGCGCTGATTGACCGCGTGCTGAAGAAAATTGCGCCGCCCGACAAACCGCTGCAGCACCCGGCCGAGTGAGACGCGATGACCGCGCTTGTCGCCAATGCCACCAGCCCGGACGCCCTGCTGCGCCGCCTGGAATGGACCGTGGTGCGCCGCCTTGACGGCCTGCTGCAAGGCGACTACCGCACGCTGTTTCGTGGCAGCGGTGTCGACCTGGCCGACCTGCGCGAATACCAGCACCACGACGACGTGCGCCACATCGACTGGAACGTCACCGCGCGCCTGCAAACGCCCTATGTGCGCCAGTTTCTGGAAGACCGCGACCTGACTGCCTGGTTTTTGCTGGACTTGTCGGGCAGCGTCAACTTCGGCTCGGCCGACATCACCAAGCTGGCCGTGTCCACGGGCTTTGTGGCCACGCTGGCGCGCGTCATCACGCGCCACGGCAACCGTGTCGGCGCGGTGCTGTATGGCAGCCGCGTGGACACCGTGCTGCCACCACGAAGTTCACGCAGCCATGTGCTGGACTTGTTGCAACGCATGCAAAAGCCGCGCGCCGCTGCGGCCAAGGGCGAAGCCCATCAAGGCACTTCGCTGGTGGACTTGCTGCGCACCGCCGACGGCGTCATCCAGCGCCGCTCACTGGTCTTCGTGGTCAGCGACTTCATCAGCCAGCCCGGCTGGCACGACGCGCTGGCACGCTTGTCGCGCCGCCACGAGGTCGTGGCCGTGCGGCTGTGGGACCCGATGGAGATGGCCCTGCCTGACGTGGGCCTGGTCACCGTGGAAGATGCCGAGACCGGCGAACAACTCTTCATCGACGCGTCCGACCCCGCTTACCGTGAACGTTATGCAGCCATCGCCCAGCAGCAAGAAGAAGCGCTGATGGACGGCCTGGCGCGCTCGGGCGCCGACGTGGTGGAGCTCGCCACCGACGACGACCTGCTGCAAGCCCTGCTGCGCTTGTCAGACCTGCGCCGCCAGCGCGCGCGTGTGAAGTCGGCGCGCCGCGCACCTGCCACCTTGCAACGGGCCCAGTCCATCGCTCCAAACTTTGGACAAGCCGTTACGCAAGCCGTTGCGCAAACCGTCACGCAAGCCGCCGTGCAAAACTAGCGCCACCATGCGATTCATCTGGCCGTCCCTGCTCTGGCTGTTGGCCCTGCTGCCACTGCTGGTGCTGCTCTACTTGTGGCTGCTGCGCAAGAAGCGCAAGACCACGGTGCGGCTGGCAAGCGTGCAGGTGGCCAAACTCGCGCTGGGCAGGGGCCCTGGGTGGCGGCGCCATGTGCCGCCCGCGCTGATGCTGCTGGCCATTGCCGCCGGCCTGTTTGCCGTGGCACGGCCCACCGCCACCATCACGCTGCCGCTGGCTGAACGCACCATCATGCTGGCCATGGACGTGAGCGGCAGCATGCGCGCCGAAGACGTCAAGCCCAACCGCCTGGTAGCTTCACAAGAGGCGGCCAAGGCCTTTGTCAACAACCTGCCGCGCGAAGTGCGCGTGGGCGTGGTGGCGTTTGCCGGCACCGCCGCCGTGGTGCAAGCCCCCACCACCAGCCGCGACGATGTCATCGCCGCCATTGACCGCTTCCAGCTGCAACGCGGCACGGCCACCGGCAGCGGCATCATCCTGAGCCTGGCCACGCTGTTCCCAGAGCACAACATTGAAATCCAGCATGTCACCGGCCAGCGCAATTTTCCGGGCGGCAATGGGCGCGAGAGCAAGGACATCAAAAAGCCCGACAAGCCCGTCTTTACGCCGGTGGCCCCGGGCAGCTACAACTCGGCCGCCATCATCATGCTCACCGACGGCGCGCGCACCACAGGCCCCGACCCGCTGGACGCCGCCAAGATGGCCGCCGAGCGTGGCATACGCGTCTACACCGTGGGCGTGGGCACCAAAAACGGCGAGAACATCAACTTCGAAGGCTGGAGCATGCGCGTGCGGCTAGACGAAGAGACACTGAAAAACATCTCGGTGCTGACCCACGGCGAGTACTTTTTTGCCGGCACTGCCGAAGACCTGAACAAGGTCTACGAAAGCCTGAGCTCGCGCATGGTGGTGGAGCGCAAGGAGACTGAGATTAGCGCACTCTTTGCCGCGTTAGGCGTGTTGCTGTCGGTGCTGGCGGCGGGGCTGTCGGTGTGGTGGTTTGGGCGCGTGGCCTGAGCGCATTGCCGGTGCCCGAAGCCCGTCACGCCATGCGACCCGGCTGGACCACGTAGGCCCTGCCGGCCAAGCCACCCACACCCATCACCGCGCGCGCGGCTTGCTGGCCTTCGTCGTCGGCGCCTGCTTCGCCGGCCGCTTCGTCGTTGCGGCGGCTTTTTTGGCCGGTGCCTTGGCTTTGACAACCCGCTTCTTGACCGCAGATTTCAGGGCTGCTGCATCTTCCTTGGGAACTTCCGGCACAGGCAACACGGTCAAGGCCTGACGCCCGCGCGACAAGGCCGAAGCGGCGCGCCAGTCCTGGCCCAGAAACATCGCCCGCTCGGCGCGGCGGCGCCGCGTCAGGCCTGCCAGGGCTTGCAGTTTTCCGTCCACCGTGGCTTTGTCCCAAACCAGGAACTGCTCGGCGGCGCCGGCAATATCACCAGCGTTGAGCTTGCGCAGCAGGGTCGATGCGCCCAGATTGGCGGCGCCGACGTTGAACACAAACGCCATCAGGGCGCCGAACTGGCCGTCGTTCACGGCCACCTTCAACAGGCTGGACACCGACGCCGCACGCGGAATCAAGTCAGCGCGCAGCAAGGCCTGCGCCTGGTCACGTGTGATGCCGCCCGGGTAGAGCGCACGCGCACGCGCCTTGTTGGCGGGCCCCTTGAGCTGCGCGCCGCCGTCCATCACGGCATGCCCCCAACCCATCGTCCAAATACCGGCCGGGCACAGATAGGCGTCAAGGTTGACGGTGCTGGGGTCACCGTCGGGAATGCCTTCGAAGCTTTTGATGAGTTCGACAGCTTCTTGCGGCACGTCGCGCAGGGGTGTGGTCATGGCTTGCTCCTGTCGTGAAGGCCAGGCTCTGGGCGTTGTTGAGCTGCGGCCGTCAAGCAGTATCGGCCGGCACCGGCACCCGATCCATCCCACATTTGCGGCAAGCTAAGCGCGCAACAGGAGCATTGCGCCAGCCAGGCACCGGTTCTGTCTTTTGCGCAAGCCCTTGAACTTGGGGGAGCTGGGTTTGCCCTTCCTGCAAGAGTTTGCAGGTTTACGAAGCCGTCACCAGCCCCTAGCATTCCTAACACGTGTGTTGAGCGCACCCAACAAAAGTGTCAAGCGCACAAGCGCAAACACCAG
>JANNEX010000261.1:0-8724 GCA_031379155.1 Rubrivivax sp. | reverse complement strand
ACTTCGCGGTAGACGCCGGGCTCGGCGCGTTCGCCGTACCAGCCCACGCCAAAGCCGTCGCCATTGGTCACCACCTTGGCCTGGTCGGCGCGCAGGCTTTGGCGCATCAGCGAGTGGCGCGGTTTGGCGATCAGCTCTTCCAGGAAGAGCGGTTCGCCCAGGTAGGCGGCTAGACGGCACATGACTTGGGTCCCATGGTCATGCCATCGGCACGCAGCGCACGCACTTGAGCCGCGCCAGGCACGGCCTTGTGGCTTGTGCCACAGTGGCGGCCCGACGGAGGAAGCCAGAACGTGAAACCGCTGAAACTGCTTTTTGTGGCCGACCCGCTGGAGTCGTTCAAGACCTATAAAGATTCCACCTTCGCCATGATGCGCGAGGCCGCGCGACGCGGCCACACGCTGCTGGCTTGCGAGCCGCGACACTTGCGCTGGCAGGCAGGTGGCGTGGTGATCGGCAGCGTGCGTGAGATCACGCTCACCGGTGCTGAGGGTGATTCGCGCGACTGGTTCTACGTCCAGGCCACACACGACATGGCGCTGCTTGATGCCGGCGCCATCGTGATGCGCAAAGACCCGCCCTTTGACAGCGAATACTTCTACGCCACCCACTTGCTGGGCCAGGCAGAACGCGAAGGCGCGCGTGTCTTCAACAAACCGGCCGCGTTGCGTGACCACCCTGAGAAGCTGGCCATCCTGGAGTTCCCGCAGTTCATCGGCCCCACGCTGGTGACACGCGACGAAGCCGACGTGAAGGCCTTTCACGCGCTGCACCACGACATCATCTTGAAGCCGCTGGACGGCATGGGCGGCATGGGCATTTTCCGTGTCGGGCCTGACGGCATGAACCTGGGCAGCATCATTGAAACGCTGAACCAGGGCGGTGCGCAGACCATCATGGTGCAGCGTTATTTGCCCGACATCGTCAAAGGCGACAAGCGTGTGCTGGTCATAGGCGGCAAGCCGGTGCCGTATGCACTGGCACGCATCCCGCAAGGCAGTGAAATTCGCGGCAACCTGGCCGCCGGTGGCAAGGGTGTGGCGCAGCCTTTGAGCGAACGCGACCTTGAGATTGCGACTGCACTGGGCCCCGTGCTGGCCGCACGCGGCCTGCTGCTGGTGGGCCTGGACATCATTGGCCAGCACATGACTGAAATCAACGTCACCAGCCCAACGTGTTTTGCAGAAATCATGCAGCAGACGGGCTTTGATGTGGCGGCCATGTTTGTCGACGCGCTCGAGGCTGCGCTGGAAGCTGCGCCGCAACCCGCGCCGCCTGCACCATGAACCTCGTTGAGCTGCTGGACGAAGGTGTCGGCTTTGACGCCGAATACGCCGATGGCCTGAGCAACCACCGCCCCATGGCGCTGTTGGCGCTGGTGCGCTTGGGTGCCACGCAGGCCCAACTCAATCGCTTCGACCAACACTACCGCCAGCGCCTGCGGCCCGCTCCGCCGCAAGCCAACTGGCCCGGCGGTGAGCCTTGGGCCCTCTATCTGGGCCGCAGCGAGGCATGGCCGCTCTACCGCGATTTGTTCTGGCAGTGGCTGCTGCACGAAGACGCCGGCAGCGTACTCAACCAAGCGCTGCCGCGTTTGATGCAGGGCTGCGCAGGCGCAGCTTTCCACGGCCTCATTCGCACGGCCTACGCGGTGCAAGCGCCGCACCGGCGTGAGCTGGCCGACGCGCTGGCCTACTGGGCCAGTTGCTGGGCTGATCTGGGTTCGCCTTGCGCAGCAGGTGACACCTTGGAACCCGAGACCGTGCTGCGCCAACTTCGGGTGTGCAGCAGCAACACGAGGCTGATCGCACAGCGGGTGTCGGCCGCCGCCCAGCAGCCGCACTTCAAGGCCACGGTGGACCGACTGGCGGTCACTGAAACCACGCTGCCGCGCCTGTCAGCGCTGGCCGCGCACGCCTATGCGGCCAGTGACAACTTCACCGTCTTGCACCTGGTGACCAGCGCGCATGCCATGCGTGTGCTGCTGCCTTTTGTCGATGAGCCCGTGCCCGCTGTTCAGGCCTACTGGCGGGCCTTTGCGGCGGCAGTGTCTTCGGCTGGCTTGCAGGCCGGCGCGCTGCCTAAAGCGCGCTCCTGGCCAGCACTCATGGCCGCCGCGTGCGAGAGCAACAACGACCACGTCGTCAAGCTCGTCGACAGCTGCTACCAGCAGCATCTGGCGCTGGGTGATGCGGGGCCCTGGCAGCAGGCCGCGACAAGGGCCCTGATGGGCTGAAGCTGCGTGCTCAGCGCGTGGCCCAAGGCCGCGCCAGTGGCTCGCCCACAAACAGCCCCTGGCCCGGCCACTGCACCGATTTCCAGTAAGCCTCAAGCAGCGTCTCACCGCCGGCATAACGCGACAAAAGCACGGTAGCGCGCGGGAACTTCTCGGTGAAGTTGCAGGGCTCTTCGACGGTGCCGTAACTGGCCGTGGCGCCCGCGCTGAGCCAGGCCGTGACCGGCATCTGGCCGTTGGCATTGGGCAGCACGCCGGCAAAGCTGGTGAGTGTGTCGGCCACGGCGCCGCTCAGGTAGCGGTTGCTGGCGGCTTGCGTCACCGCAGGCAGGCCCGTCAGGTAGACCATGACGTCGCTTTGGCCGCTGATTTCATCGGCCGCGCGGCCGGCCGAGTTGTCGCTGTAGCGCATAGTCAAGCCGGCCACGCTGCGTGCCGCTTGCACTTGAAAGTCGGGGTGCCGCACGCTGCGGTTGTTGTCGCTGGTGCGCACCAGCAGCGCCTGGCCGCTGCTGGCGCCGCCCGCCCAACTGGCGTCGGCGGCCACGCCGCGGTTGATGAGGGCTTGTGCGTCGGCCAAGGTGGCGGCGCCCAGCATCATCGATGGGCGCAGCTGCAAATCGGTGAAGGGCTGGCGCGTGGCGGCGTTGTAGTAGGGCGAAGGCGTGGTGCGTGCGCAGCCGCCGCACCAGCGCGCGTCGTAGCCAAAGGCCAGGGCGCTGGTCAGGCCCATGCTGCACGCGCCCAGCACGCGCGAAGGCTGGGTCCAGGTAACCAGGGTGGCTTGCACGTGGGCGCCCAACTGGCTGTCCAGGTTGGCCTTGAGGGTGGCGAAGTCTTCGGCGCTGATGGTGGCACTTCCAGCCGGCACGGCAAGGCGGATCATGTTGGCATCAGGAATGCCACGCGCTTGCTGGTAGGCCCTGGCGATGGCCTCGCTGGTGGCGTCACCCTGCGCAATCAGCACGGCCAGGTGGGCGGCGCCCAGTGTGGGTGCGGTTGGCGCTGTGACAGTGGCCGCTGCGGCAGGTGTGTTGACCCCGGCATCGCTGCTGCCACCGCAGCCGGCCAGCCAGGCCAGGCCCATCAGCGTGAGCCAGCGTGAGCCTGTCTTGATGCAGGCGACGGGTGAGCGCTGGGCCATGGCCCAAGCATAGCCAGCATCACAGGCCCGACAATCCAGAGATGGCCCTTCTTACCCTTGTTGATGCCCACCTCGCCTTTGGTCATGTGCCCTTGTTGGACGGCGCCGCGCTGTCGCTGGAAGGCGGCGAACGTGTGGCGCTGATCGGCCGCAACGGCGCCGGCAAATCGTCGCTGCTGAAAATCCTGGCCGGGCTGGACAAGCCCGACGACGGTTTGATTCAAACGCAGACCGGCCTGCGCCGTGTTTACGTCGCGCAAGAACCCGAATTTGCCAGCGGTGCGACCGTGTTTGATGCGGTGGCCGACGGCGTGGCCGAGGCCCGCGCCCTGCGTGAACGTTTTGAGCGCCACGACCCCGTCGACGACCTGGACGCCGTGCAAACGCGACTGGAAGCGCTGGACGGCTGGACCTGGGAGCAGCGTGTCGAGCAAGCCTTGCAGCGCCTGCACCTTGAACCCACGGCGATGGTGGCTGACCTGTCGGGCGGCACCAAAAAACGCGTGGCACTGGCGCGTGCCCTGGTCGCTGCGCCCGACCTGTTGCTGCTGGACGAACCCACCAACCACCTGGACATTGACGCCATTGAATGGCTGCAAGAGCTGCTCGTGTCCTGGCGCGGCGGGTCAGCAGGCGCTGGCGCCGTGGGCGGCGCCGTGGTCTTTGTCAGCCACGACCGCGCCTTCATCGACGCTGTGGCCACGCGCATCGTCGAGCTTGACCGGGGCTTGCTGCGCAGCTACCCCGGCAGCTTCAAGACCTACGAAAACACCAAGGCGCGTGAACTGGAAGACGAAGCCCTGGCCAATGCGCGCGCTGAAAAACTGCTGGCCCAGGAAGAGGTGTGGATACGCAAAGGCGTGGAAGCGCGCCGCACGCGCAGCGTCGGCCGTGTGCAGCGGCTGGTCAAGCTGCGCGAACAGCGGGCTTCGCGGCGCGACCAGCTGGGCCAGGTCAAGCTGGAACTGGCCAGCGGTTTGCCACCCGGCAAGATCGTCGCCGAACTCACCGACGTGAGCATGCGTTTTGGCGACAAGCACCTCATTGAAGGCTTCACCGCGACCATTCTGCGGGGCGACAAGGTGGGCCTCATCGGCCCCAACGGCAGCGGCAAGACAACGCTGCTCAAGCTCATCCTGGGTGAGCTCGAACCCAGCGCTGGCAAGGTGCGCCAAGGCACCCGTTTGCAAGTCGCCTACTTCGACCAGATGCGCGCCGCGCTAGACCTTGATGCGACGTTAGTAGACACCATCAGCCCGGGCAGCGAGTGGATAGAAATTGGCCAGGAACCCAAGCTTGTGCGCAAGCACGTCATGAGCTACCTCACCGACTTTTTGTTCTCGCCCGAACGTGCCAATTCACCCGTGCGCACGCTGTCGGGTGGCGAGCGCAACCGTGTGCTGTTGGCACGCCTGTTTGCGCTGCCGGCCAACGTGCTGGTGCTGGACGAGCCGACGAATGACCTCGACATTGACACGCTGGAACTCTTGGAAGAGCTCTTGCAGTCTTACGCGGGCACGGTGTTTTTGGTCAGCCACGACAGGCGCTTTTTGGACAACGTGGTGACGAGCACGATTGCCTGGGAAGGCGACCCGGCCTACGGCGGCCGCACGGGTTTGTGGCGGGAATATGAGGGTGGCTACGAAGATTGGAAGGTGCAGCGGGCACGTGGCAAGGTAGCGCCTGCGGCGGCGGTGGCGAGCAGGCCCGTGGTGAGCAAAGCGGCGGCGCCGCGTGCCAAGCTCAGCTTCAAGGAGCAGCGGGAATTGGATGCGCTGCCGGGGCTCATCGAAGAGCTTGAAGCTGAGCAAAGGGCCTTGCACGAGCGGCTGTCGAGTGCTGACCTTTACGCACAAGAAGGGGGCCGTGTGGCTGAGTTGCAGGCGCGCAATGATGCGATTGAAAGTGAGTTGTTGGAGGCCTTGGAGCGCTGGGAATTGCTGGGCTCGCGCTGACCTTGCGTGCTGTTCACCTTTTGCCGCCGTCCGGCTGTGGGCGTAGATTGGCGGCGGGGGTTTCGGCCCCGCGGCCGACTCACTTTCTTTGCTGGTGCAAAGAAAGATAAGCAAAGAAAGCACCTTGGTTTGCGGTGGTTGGCGTAGCCATCGGTCGCTGCGCTCCAGGCGGTGGTCTGCGAGGACTCGCGCAGCAGGCGCTCGACAGGGCGACTTTTCACCGGTGAGGTGAATCGTTGCGCCAACCTGCTGGGCGTCAGGCACGTGTACTGGGTCATCTGTGGGTCATCTTTGGGTCGTCTGTGGGTGACCTAGAGGTCAGGGCGCGAACAGCGAGCGTTAGCCAGAGCCAGACCACTTGCCTGACGCCCAGCTGGTTGCAGCAACGAGCTTCCCCGCCCGTGAAAAGTCGCCCTGTCGAGCGCTTGCTGCGCGAGAAGCTGCGCGGCACCGGCTGGAGCGCAGCGACCGATGCTTACGACAACCACCGCAGGGCCAGGTGCTTTCTTTGCTTATCTTTCTTTGCACCAGCAAAGAAAGTGAGTCGGCCGCGGGGCCGAAACCCCCGCCGACAATCTACGCCCACAGCCGGACGGCGGCAAGCAAGGCAAGGCAAGGCAAGGCAAAGCGATCAATGCCCGCCCCCCGCCGCCGGCCCCGACCGCGTAATGATCAACCCCGACTGCAAATACAGCCCATTGAGCAGCCTCATGGCCCGCGTGCGGTCCAGCCCTGGCCAGGTGCTGATCTCACCCAGCGGCGTCGTATTTCGCCGCAACTTGGCCACCGCAGACGCCAAAGAGCCGCTCAAATCCAGCCCAGAAAAGTCCGTGCTCGGTGCAATGCGGTAAGCCACTGGCCCGGCAATCTCGGGCAGCAACTCGGCACGCGAACCGTGCAGCGCCAAGGCCCACAGCACCAGGCCCAAAGGCGCCAGGTGCGATGCCTGCGTGGGCTCGCCATTGTCGGGCGCGGATTCGACTTGCAGCACCTTCAGCGTCGACCAGCGCAGCAGCCCCCACTGTGCCAAGGGCAAGGGCGCATGCACGACCCGTTCGGCCGGCAGCACGGTCAATGGCAGCACCAGGCCGTCGTGTTCCAGCAGCAGGCGCAGCGCGCGGTTGTGGCGCACGGCGGCGGCCACCACTTGCAGCACTTCCAGCCCTTCACCGGCCTTGCTGTTGGACTCAAAACGCTGCAAGTCCATCAGCAGCGAAGGGTCCAGCGTGGACTGCAAGGTGCTGGGCGGCCCGCCGTCGCCGTGCACCAGGCGCAAGCGACGCTGGAAGTCGCTGACACGGGGCAGCAGGGCGTCAAACTGGGGCGGGGTGGACGAAAGCGGTGACGACACGCCGGGATTGGAACCGCGCCACTTGCCAATCGTGGGCGGGCTGCTGTTTCAACTGTGTCTGGTTGTTCGCCCTGAGCGCAGCGCTTGCAGGCGCTGCCAAAAGCGCGGCTCTTGGGTGGTGGCGAAATTGACGCGCATCAGGCTGGTGGGGCGCGGCGTGGCATGGAACAGGCTGCCCGGTGCGATGAGCCAGCCTTCGTCCAACAATTGCTGGGCCAGCGCTTCGGTGTCGATGCCCACATCCACCCAGCCAAACAGGCCGGCGGGTGGCGCCGCAAAGTGGCAGCCTGCGGCTTGTGCCAACTTCACCGTGCGCTGGCGCGCCACGTCCAGCCTCGCGAGCACGGTGTCGGCATGGCGGCGCAGCAGGCCTTGCTGCAAACACAGCGCCACGGCGGCTTCCAGCGGGCCGGGTGTGGTCAAGCTGGCCAGCAGTTTGGTGTCGATGAGCCTTTGCGCCAAGGCCGGCGCCGCAGCGACATAACCCACGCGCCACTGCGGCGTCAGGATCTTGGAAAAACCGCTGATGTAGACGGTGCGCTTCAAGCCGTCCAACTGCGCCAGGCGCGTGGCGTGGGGCGGCGCCAGCCAGCTGTAGGTGTCGTCTTCCACGATGGTGAAGTCATGCGCTTCGGCCAGGCGCAAGAGCTGGTGCGCACTGGCCGCCGTGATGCTGTTGCCGGTGGGGTTGTGCAGCACCGACACGGTGACGTACAGGCGCGGCTTGTGTTCGCGCAGCAGGGCTTGCATGACCGCCAGGTCGGGGCCATCCAGACCACGCGGCACGGGCAGCAAGCGCATGCCCAGGCGCGTGAGGCGGGCAAATTCCACCGCCCAGCCGGGTTCGTCCACCAGCACCGCGTCACCGGCTTGCAGCAAGGTGCGGCTGACCAGGTCCAGCGCGTGTGTGGCGCCTAGGGTGGTGACGATTTGCTCGGCGCTGGCCGGTATGCCCAGGTCGGCCAGGCGCTGCACCAGGGCTTCGCGCAATGGGCCGTTGCCGGCCGGGTCGCCATAACGCAGCCAGGCTTGCGGGCCTTGGCAGACCTTGCGCAGGGCGCGTTGCAAGAGCGCTGCATCCAGCCAGGCTTCGGGCAGGGTGCCCATGCCCGGCGCGGGCAGGCCGCCTTGGACCTGGAACATGCTGCGGATGAGGGCCGTGGCGTCCACGGGTGCGGGCCTTGGCTGGCGCGCGTGCTGGGTGTGCGCAGGTGCGCTGCGGCTGGTCGTGTCGCGCACAAAAAATCCGCGCTGCGGCTGGGCCTGCACCAGGCCACGCGCTTGCAGCAAGTCATAGGCGCCGACGACGGTGCTGGGGCTGACGCCGTGGCGCTGCGCACAGTCGCGCACCGAAGGCAGCTTGGCGCCGGGCAACAGCAGCCGCTGCTGGATGCGCTGGGCAAATCGACCCGCCAGTTGTTCGGCCAGGCCGACACTGGCGCTGCGGCTGAGCAAGGGCGGCGAGTGGGCTGGCATGCCAAGTACAGTTTGGATAAGTGTGCCGCAAAGTGTATTGCTTCTGTGCTGGCCCTGTCGACTAGACTGGCACCATGTTTGTTTTGCCACCCTTGCCCATGCCCTGGACCGAGCTGCTGGCGCTGCTGGTGTTTGCCACCGCCATGGCCTTTACGCCCGGGCCCAACACCACCCTGGCCGCCGCGCTGGCCGCCAACCATGGCCTGCGCCACGCCATGCGTTTTGTGCTGGCGGTGCCGTTTGGCTGGGGCTTGCTGCTGCTGGGCTGCGCGCTGGGGCTGGGCGCGCTGATCCAGGCTGAGCCTGCGCTGAGTGGCACGCTGAAGTGGGGTGGGCTGGGCTACATGCTGTACCTGGCTTGGAAGCTGGGCACGGCCACCACGCTGGGCAACGCCGACCCGCGCCGCTTTGACGTGGGCTTTGCCAAAGGCGTGGCATTGCAGTTTGTCAACATCAAAGCCTGGATGAACGCGCTGTTGATCAGCGCGGGCTGGATCACCGTGGCGCAGCCCGCAGCAATCGGCTCAGTGGACCCAGGCAACTTCTGGCCACGCCTGGCCCT
>JANNEX010000254.1:0-8573 GCA_031379155.1 Rubrivivax sp. | reverse complement strand
TGTTGCGCCTGGCCGAGCCCGACATTGCGCAGGCCGGTGTCGGCCGCAAATTCCAAAAGCCCACGGTGTATGAACAGCTCAGCGTGTTTGAAAACCTGGAGCTGAGTTTGCGTGCCGACCGGCGCGTCAGGGCCAGCCTGTTTTCGCGATTGAGCGGTGAGCAGTTGGACAAGCTGGGCCAGTTGCTCACACTCATCCACTTGAAGGACGAAGCGCAGCGCACGGCCGGTTTGCTCAGCCACGGCCAGAAGCAGTGGCTGGAGATTGGCATGCTGCTGGCGCAAGACCCCAAGCTGCTGTTGCTGGACGAGCCCGTGGCCGGCATGACCGACGAAGAAACCGAACGCACCGCAGAACTCTTCCTGACCCTGGAAGGCCAGCATTCTTTGGTGGTGGTGGAACACGACATGAAGTTTGTCGAGCAGCTGACACAGGGCCGCAAGACCGTGACGGTGCTGCACGAGGGCAGTGTGCTGGCCGAAGGTTTGTTGTCGCAAGTGCAGGCCAACGAAAAGGTCGTCGAGGTCTATCTTGGCCGCTGAACCGCTGCTTCAGGTTCAAGGGTTGAACCAGTTCTACGGCGGCAGCCACATCCTGCGTGACCTGGGCTTTGAAGCACGGTTAGGAGAGGTCACCGTCATCCTTGGCCGCAACGGTGTGGGCAAGACCACGCTGCTCAAAGGCCTGATGGGCGTGGTGCCTGTGAAGACGGGCACGGTCACGCTGGCCGGTAAAGACATCACCAAGGCAGCACCTTACGACCGTGTGCGCCTGGGCTGCGGCTACGTGCCGCAAGGGCGTGAAATCTTCGGCCGCCTGACGGTGGAAGAAAACCTGCGCATGGGCTTGGCGTCCAAGCCGGGCGGCACAGAAATTCCGGCTCAGTTGTTCGAGCTTTTCCCCGTGCTCAAACAAATGATTGGCCGCCGTGGCGGTGACTTGTCGGGCGGCCAGCAGCAGCAACTGGCCATTGCGCGGGCACTCGCGGCGGGCCCGCAACTGCTGATGCTGGACGAGCCCACCGAAGGCATACAGCCCAGCATCATCAAAGACATTGGCCGTGTCATTCGTGGCCTGGCCGACCACGGCATGCAAGGCCAGCGCATGGCCATCGTGCTGGTGGAGCAGTACTACGACTTCGCCGCAGAACTGGCCGACCATTACCTGGTGATGGAGCGCGGTGAAGTAGTGATGCGCGGGCGCGGCGCCGACATGGCGGCTGATGGGGTGCGCCAGCGCTTGTCGATTTGAGCGGAGCAAATTGACGGGACCGGAAAGCCTGACGTCTGGACGTCTAGAATGCTGTATCGACGTCCAGTGGAGTGTTCATGTTGCGCAGAAGGCCCGGTGAAGTCAGAGATGCCATTGTTCACGTGCTCAGTGCAGAGCCGGCGGGCGCATCACTGGGGCATATCAGCTCCGAAGTGTCGCGGCTCATTGGAGACGTATCGTCTTCGTCCATTCGATCGTACTTGCGGTTGAACACGCCCACGCTTTTCGCGCGTACTGAGCGGGCCCAGTATGCCTTGGCCGGATTTGAAGAGCCCGCGCCGTCCAGACAATTGCCCGTCGCCGACAGAGCCCGTGCTTTCGCCTTCGGTCGCACCACGCTTGTGCAAGACGATTGCTTGAATTGGCTTGAACGGCAGGGTAGGGACACTCTGCACGCTGTGGTCACCGACCCACCGTACGGATTGATCGAATACTCAGATCGTGAGCAGGCCAAACTGCGCCAAGGCCGAGGCGGCGTGTGGCGTATTCCCCCCAGTTTTGACGGCGCGCGCCGCGCACCCTTGCCTCGGTTTACCGTGCTGACGCCAGTCGACCTTGCTGCGTTAGAGGCTTTCTTCCTCGCCTGGGGACGCAGCCTGATGAGGGTCTTGGTGCCGGGCGCCAATGTTGTTGTGGCAAGCAATCCCTTGTTGTCGTACTTGGTTGCGGGTGCGCTGGTGCGGGCGGGTCTGGAGAGGCGGGGCGAATTGGTCAGGCTGGTCATGACCATGCGAGGCGGGGATCGGCCGAAGGCTGCACACGTCGAATTCGATGGGGTGAGCGTCATGCCCCGATCAATGTGGGAACCCTGGTTGCTCTTCAGAAAACCTATTGAAGGGCGGGTACAGGACAACCTGCGCCATTGGGGTACCGGGGGATTCCGCCGCATCAGCGACGAGAAGCCCTTTGGAGACGTGATTGAGTCGTCGCCCACCCGCGCCACAGAGCGAAAACTCGCGAACCACCCCAGCCTGAAGCCGCAGGCGTTTTTGCGACGGGTCGTCAGGGGCGTCTTGCCACTGGGGCGCGGCACCGTGGTGGATCCATTTGCGGGATCGGGCTCGACTCTGGCCGCAGCCGAGGCCGTGGGTTACGGCTGCGTGGGAGTTGAGCGCGACAGCAAGTACTTCGAACTGGCCTGCCACGCCATTCCAAAACTGGCTGCCTTGCCCAGCGTCGACAGAAGTTGAAACGGCCAAGCTAAGCCCGATAAACCCAACTGCGTCGCAACTTCGCAATGCCAGCGGCATGCAAAGTTGCAGTGCGCGTGCCAAGCTCGCCCCGTGCATTGCGGCGAAAGTCATCGACAGTGACATGGCCCAGATAGATCTCGGTGAAGCTCATCGGCTGTCTCGTGCGCGCCGGCTCACTGGCGTTGTCGACCGCGTAAACGAAGACACACATCCATTGGTCACGCGCACCGTGGGTGTCCACTGCGCCGCCGACCTTGCGTGTGGTTTTGACCTCCACCCCGTGCTCGCCAGCCTTCACTGATTGATTCGCGTAGACCCCGCGCACCACCAGGTCGGGGTGACCGTTGAAGTAGGCGTTGACGACCAAGGTGCGCGAGTGCTTGGCCATGCTGGCCGTCAGCATGTCGGACAAGACACCGGACATGATGGCAGGGCGCAGCATGTCGTCCAGGCGCTCAAGACCTTTGGCAGTCAGGCCGGTATTGACGTCAAAGAAGAAGTCGTAAACGTCTTGCACCGCAGCACGAAAATCCTCAAGGCGAAGTTCAAACGGCAGGCTGATCTCTGGGTTGAACTTGCCTGGGTCCAAAGCGTTTCTCGTGATGCTCATTCGTATCCCAGTTGTGCCGCGCGAGCCAATTGTCAGGTAACGGGCCAGGCAGCGGCCGCCTTCTTCGTTGAGATCATGCTGCCCGCAGTGATAATCTTCCCGTGAAGCAGACCAGACCGCCGCTGGTGCAAGCGTGGAAACACGGCACTGGAGGAAGGTCCGGACTGCACAGGGCAGCGCAGCAGCTAACGGCTGTCCACCGCGAGGTGAGGATCAGAGCAACAGAGACGAGCCGATTCAGTTCGGGTGAAACGGGCAATCTCTGCGCGCAGCAATACCAAGTAGGCACACACTGAACGGGGCGGCTTGCCGTTTCGTTCTACCGCTGGCCCGGCGTCGTGTGCGGGTAGGTAGCACCGAGCTCAAAGGTGACTTTGGGCCCAGAGGAATGGCGGTCACGGTGGGGTCTGGCAACAGATCCCACCGCACAGAATCCGGCCTATCGGTCTGCTTCACACTTTTGCCTTTCAGTGCGCGTGCTGCACCGTCGGGTACAGGTACTCACGTCCGACCATCGCGCGTGCGCCCAGGTAGGCGTTGCGCAAGCGCTCTGTGAGTGCATCCAGATCGACGTGGCCGGCTTCGTCACAGGGCACCACGACGCCTCGGCCGGGGTGGTAGAGCGAGGCAAAACACAACTCGTGTGAACCGCGCTGCGCGGCCGACAAGGTGGCGCTGACTTGGGTTTCCATGACCTTCCCCTTTCGCTGGCGGCTTGAAGCTTTGCCACAACGCGACGTTGCGACAGAACCTATTCTTCGGCTCAAAGTGGGTCTTGGATTCAGCTAAAGAGTGGAACTACTGCCCCTCTTATTGGGGTGGACGGTGGCTGCTGGCACCGGCGTGTGCGGGAAGTCACGGGCCGGCGACCAAGCGGTCGAATGCGGCTAACCTAGCCACCTTGCTAGCGACTAGCTCTTGCCCCTCAAACCCCGTCATGAGCACCGAGACCCCCGCGCCAGCCCTGGCCCGCAGCGACTACGCCCTGGCTGATGCCCTGTGGGCCAAAAGTGGCGCCATCTACATCACCGGCACCCAG
Source organism: Rubrivivax sp. (assembly GCA_031379155.1). Lineage (GTDB taxonomy): Bacteria > Pseudomonadota > Gammaproteobacteria > Burkholderiales > Burkholderiaceae_C > Rubrivivax. Next base: position 4,459 of record JANNEX010000254.1, on the reverse strand, counting down.
GCGCTGCTGCGCATCTTGTTGATGCAACGCCAGCGCGATGACGCGGCGGGCCTGAAGACCCAAGGCTTCATCAGCGGCTACCGCGGCTCACCGCTGGGCATGGTCGACCAGGCGGTGTGGAAAGCCGGCCAACGTTTCACCGACGCGGGCCTGCGCTTTTTGCCCGCCATCAACGAAGAGCTGGCGGCCACGGCGGTGCTGGGCACACAGCGCGTGGAGTCCGACCCCGAGCGCATCGTGCAGGGCGTGTTTGCGCTGTGGTACGGCAAAGGCCCGGGTGTGGACCGCGCGGGCGACGCACTCAAACACGGCAACGCCTACGGCTCTTCACCGCACGGTGGTGTGCTGGTGGTGGCAGGTGACGACCACGGCTGCGTGTCGTCGTCGATGCCACACCAAAGCGACCATGCTTTCATGGCCTGGAGCATGCCGGTGGTGTCGCCCTGCGGCCTGGCCGACGTGTTGGAGTTTGGCCTCTACGGCTACGCGCTGTCGCGTTTCAGCGGCGCCTGGGTGGGCATGACGGCGCTGTCTGAAGTGGTGGAAAGCGCGGGCACGGTGGACCTGGACGCGGTGCAATCGCGGGTTGCCGCCTGGCACAGCGCCGATGCGGTGCGTGCGGCCACGGGCCACGCTGCGCCCGCCGACGGCTTGCATTACCGCTGGCCTGACCTGCCTTCGCTGCGCATCGAGTCCCGCCTGGCCGACAAGCTGGCGGCGGTGGCCGCCTTCAGCGCCGTCAACAGCATCGACCGATTTGTCATCGAGCCCAGCGTGGCCCACGTGGGCATCATCACCGTGGGCAAGGCGCATGCCGACTTCATGGAAGTGCTGCGCCGCTTGCAACTCAGCCCCGACATGCTGGCCGGTGCTGGTGTGCGTGTCTACAAGGTGGGCCTGAGCTTCCCGATTGAGACCACGCGCATGCGCGCCTTTGTGCAAGGCCTGGCCGAGGTGCTGGTGATTGAAGAGAAGGGCGCAGTCGTCGAGACGCAGTTGCGCCACCTGCTCTACAACGCGCTGGCCGATCAACGCCCCACCATCGTGGGCAAGACCGATGCGTGGGGTCAGCCGTTGCTGTCAGCGCTGGGGGAATTGCGGCCGTCGCGCCTGATTGAAGCCGTGGCCGCTTGGCTGGCGCGCCATGCGCCCACGCTGGACCGCCACCAACATGTATGCGATTTCACCGACCCTGATTTGTTGAGCAACGCCGCCGACGCCGTCAAGCGCCAGCCCTACTTCTGCGCCGGCTGCCCGCACAACACCAGCACGCGTGTTCCGCAGGGCAGCACGGCGCGCGCCGGCATAGGCTGCCACTTCATGGCCAACTGGATGGACCGCAGCACGGCGGGCCTCATCCAGATGGGTGGCGAGGGCGTGGACTGGGTCTCGCATTCCATGTTCACGACCACGCCGCACATCTTTCAAAATCTGGGCGACGGCACCTACTACCACTCGGGCTACTTGGCCATACGCCAGGCCGTGGCGGCCAAGGCCACGCTGACCTACAAGATCTTGTTCAACGACGCCGTGGCCATGACCGGCGGCCAGCCGGTGGACGGCAACATCAGCGTCGACGCCATCGCGCGCCAGGTAGAAAGTGAAGGCGTGGCGCAGGTGGTGGTGCTCAGCGACGACATCAGCAAGTACGACAGCCAGCGTGGCCGCTTCCCGGCCGGCACCGAATTCCATGGCCGTGATGCGTTGGACGAAGTGCAGCGCCGCTTGCGCGACACACCTGGCGTCACCGTGCTGATCTACGAACAAACTTGCGCGGCAGAAAAGCGCCGCCGCCGCAAAAAGGGTGAGCTGGCCGACCCGCCGCAGCGCCTGTTCATCAACGAAGCGGTGTGTGAAGGTTGTGGCGACTGCGGCGTGCAGAGCAACTGCGTGGCCGTGCTGCCACATGCCACGGCCATGGGGCGCAAGCGGCGCATCGACCAGAGTAGCTGCAACAAAGACTACTCGTGCGCCAAGGGCTTTTGCCCCAGCTTTGTCAGCGTCACTGGCGGCCAGCCGCGCAAACATTCAGGCATCCTGGGTGCCGCCAAAGAGCGCTTTCAGCGCCAGGTGGATGCCCTGCATTTGCCGGCAACGCACACCTGGACGGGGCCCTACGACTTGCTGGTGACGGGCGTGGGCGGCACGGGCGTGGTCACCGTCGGTGCGCTGATCACCATGGCTGCTCACTTGGAGGGTAAGGCCGCCAGCGTGCTGGACTTCATGGGCTTTGCGCAAAAAGGCGGCTCGGTGCTGTCTTTTGTGCGCCTGGCCGATAGGCCAGACCGCCTGAATCAGGTGCGCATTGACGCCCAGCAGGCCGACGCCGTGCTGGCCTGCGACCTGGTGGTGGCGGCCTCAAGTGACGCGCTGCATTCCGTGCGCCACGGCCGCACGCGCATCCTGGCCAACGGGCATGAAATTCCGGTGGCTGAATCGGTGCGCAACCCTGACGCTGAACTCAAGGCCGAAGCCCACTTGGACAAGCTGCGTTTTGCCGCTGGCGATGATCGTGTCGAAACCTTCGACGCGCAAAATTTGGCGCAAGACTTTCTGGGCGACACCGTCAGCGCCAACATCGTCGCCCTGGGTTATGCCTGGCAGCGCGGCCTGGTGCCTGTCGGCCTGGCCGCCTTGCAGCGCGCCGTGGTGCTCAACAACGTGGCCGTGGCCACCAACCAGTTGGCGCTTTCGCTGGGGCGCCTGGCGGCTGCCGATCCTGCAGCCTGCGCCAGTCTGCGTGAAGCCACCACCGATGAACCTGCGGCCACAGACTTGCCGGCCATGCTGGCGCATGCGCAAGAGCACCTCACCGGCTGGCAAGACGCGGCCTGGGCGGGGCGTTACGTCCGCTTCGTTGAGTCTGTGCGCCAGCGTGAGGCTGCGCTGGGTGGGGATGCGGCACTGCCCTTCACCCGCGCCGTGGCCACCAGCCTGCTCAAGCTGATGTCCTACAAAGACGAATACGAAGTGGCGCGGCTGTACACCGACGGCGCGTTCCAGCGCCAGTTGCACGACCAGTTTGAAGGTGAGTTGCGGCTGGAATTCCACATGGCGCCGCCGCTGCTGAGCCGAGCAAAAAACGGCCAACCGCCGCGCAAACTGCGCTTTGGCCCCTGGCTGCTGCCGCTGCTGCGCGTGCTGGCGCTGGGCAAGCGTTTGCGTGGCTCGGCCTTCGATCCCTTTGGCCGCAGCGAAGAGCGCCACATGGAGCGTGAGCTGATCACGCAGTTTGAGACACGCATAACGTCCATGTTGGATGACTTGAGTTTGCAGCGCTTGCCGCTGGCCACGCTGATTGCGCAGGTGCCACAAAGCATGCGCGGCTACGGCCATGTCAAGGCCGCGCAGGTGGCACTGGCGCGTGTGCGTGAAGCCGAACTGCTGCACCGCTGGGACCCAGTGCGTTATCCACGGCCGGCTGGCGCCACTGGCGCGGCCGGCGCGCTGGGCTCACCTGTGGCGGGCCAACTGCGCGGCATTGAAGTGGTGGCCTCACCTTGAAGCCGGCGTCATGAACCCCGACGCCGCCACCCTGTGGCGCGGCCCGCGCTGGACGCTGGCCCTGCTGCTGGCCTGCCTGGGCATGATCGGGCCGTTTTCCATCGACACCTATTTGCCAGCCTTCAGCGGCATTGCGGCGTCGTTGGGCGCCACGCCAGTGCAGATGCAGCAAACGCTGTCGAGCTATCTGCTGGGTTTTGCAGTCATGAACCTGTTCCACGGTGCGTTGTCTGACAGCCTGGGCCGGCGGCCCGTGGTGCTCGCCAGCATCGCGCTGTTCACGCTGGCTTCGGTGGGCTGTGCGCTGAGCCAGTCCATCGGCACCCTGGTGCTCTTTCGCGCGCTGCAAGGCGCGGCCGCGGGTGCCGGCATGGTCATCTCACGCGCCATCATCCGCGACATGTTTGCGCCCGCCGACGCGCAGCGTGTGATGTCGCAGGTGACGATTTACTTTGGCATTGCGCCAGCCGTGGCGCCCATGATTGGCGGCGTGCTGTTCGAGGTCGCCAACTGGCATGCCATCTTCTGGCTGCTGGCGGCGCTGGGCGCGGCCCTGTTGGCGGCCATCTGGCGCTGGTTGCCCGAGACGCTGCACCCCAGCGTGCGCCAGCCCTTTTTGGTGTCAGACCTTTTTGCGGGTTATGCCCAGTTGGCGCGCAACCCACGCTTCATGGCGCTGGTGTTTGCCAGCGGCGTGCCCTTCAACGGCTTGTTCTTGTACGTGCTGTCGGCGCCGGTCTGGCTGGGTGAACTGTTGCAACTGCGGCCGACGCAGTTTTTCTGGTTCTTCGTGCTGTCGGTGGCCGGCATCATGGGCGGGGCCTGGCTGTCGGGCCGGCTGGCCGGGCGCATCAAACCGCGCCACCAGATACGGCATGGCTTTGTCATCATGTTGGCCACCACGCTGGTCAACGTCGTGCTCAATGCGCTGCTGCCACCCAGCGCCTGGTGGGCG
>JANNEX010000226.1:0-28593 GCA_031379155.1 Rubrivivax sp. | reverse complement strand
CGCGCGCAGCGGCCCTGGCAAGGCCGCGAAGAAGTGGCTGACGAGACACCGCGCCTGGCCTACGACCCGCAGTGCTACCTGTGCCCTGGCAACGCACGCGCGGGCACACAACACAACCCGCACTACAGCGGCCCGTTTGTGTTTGCCAACGACTTTTCGGCGCTGCAAGCCGACGCGCCCACACCCGAGTCAGGCGCCGACGACTTGCACCGGGCCGCCAGCGCACGCGGTGAAACGCGGGTGCTCTGCTACTCACCCCATCACGCACTGACCTTGCCCGAGTTGCCGCTGCAGGGCATCACCGCCGTCATCAACACCTGGTGCGCGCAGAGTGCTGAACTGGGGCAGCGCTGGCCCTGGGTGCAGGTGTTTGAAAACAAGGGCGAACTGATGGGCTGCTCCAACGCGCACCCGCATGGCCAGATCTGGGCCACCGACCGTGTGCCCGACGAAGCGGCCACGGAAGATGAGCGTCAGCGTGTCTGGTTTGCCCAGCACGGCACACGCCTGCTGCTGGCTTGCGCGCAGCGTGAACAGGCGCTGGGTGAACGTGTGGTGTGTGGCAATGCCGATTGGCTGGCCATCGTGCCCTGGTGGGCGACGTGGCCCTTTGAGACCCTGCTGCTGCCGCGGTTTGAAGTCGCGCGTTTGCATGATCTGAGCACCCAACAGCGCCACAGCCTGGCCAGCGTGCTGCAAGAGTTGACGGCGCGCTACGACAACTTGTTTGCGTGCAGCTTTCCGTATTCGATGGGCTGGCACGGCGCGCCTTATGACGGCAGTGACAGCCAGCCTTGGCAGTTGCACGCCCACTTCTATCCGCCCCTGCTGCGCTCGGCCAGCGTGCGCAAATTCATGGTCGGCTACGAGATGCTGGCCGAAGCCCAGCGCGACATTACGCCCGAGCAAGCCGCCGAACGCTTGCGTGCGGTGCCGGCGCAGCACTACCGTCACACCAAGCCATGAGCCTGCAAGACCTGGCGCAGCGTGCGCGGTCGACTTTCGAGCAGCACTTCGGCGCCGCGCCCACGCGGCTGGTGCAAGCCCCTGGCCGTGTCAACCTGATAGGCGAACACACCGACTACAACGACGGCTTTGTGCTGCCCTGCGCCATCAACCGCGCCACCGTGATTGCGCTGCGCCCGCGCCAAGACGCGCAGCTGCATGCCGTGGCCGCCGACGCGCAAGGTCAGCATGACAACTTTGCGTTGGACCGCGCCATCGTGCGCGGCGCAGCCGGTGGCTGGACCGACTATGTGCGCGGCATGGTGCAAGCCCTGCAAGGCCAGGGCCTGGCGCAGCAGGGGCTGGACCTGGCGATTGCGGGCGACGTGCCGCAAGGCGCAGGCTTGTCTTCATCGGCTTCGCTGCTGGTGGCGCTGGGCCAGGCTTTCATGGCCGACGAGCCCACTGCGGCGCTTGACGGCAGCCGCATCGCTCAACTGGCGCAGCAGGCGGAAAACCACTTCGTCGGCACCCAGTGCGGCATCATGGACCCGTTGATATCAGCCTGCGGCCAAGCCGGCCACGCGCTGCTGATCGACTGCCGCAGCCTGGCCATGCAGCCTGTGCCATTGCCGGCCGGTGTGGCGGTGCTGATCGTGCACTCCATGGTCCGCCGTGGCCTGGTGGAAAGCGCCTACAACGAACGCCGCGCGGCTTGTGAAGCGGCCGCGCGGCACTTGCGCGTGCGTGCCTTGCGCGACGTCAGCATGGCCCAGTTGCTGGACGGCGCAAGCACGCTGGACCTCACGACGTTTCGCCGTGCCCGCCACGTGGTGAGCGAAAACGCGCGCACGCTGGCGGCGGCACAAGCCTTGGCCGGCGGTGACCTGCGCCAGATGGGCGCGCTGATGGCGGCGTCGCACGCTTCGATGCGCGACGACTTCGAGATCACGCTGCCGGCCATCGACCAGCTGGTGGACATCGTGACGCGCACGCTGGGTGATGAAGGCGGCTGCCGCATGACTGGCGGCGGCTTTGGTGGCTGTGTGGTGGCGCTGTTGCCGCAAGAGCGCGTCGCGGCAGTGCGTGAAGCCATTCAGCGCGACTACCGCGCGCCTTCGGGTGAAAGCGCTGCGGTCTATCTGTGCCAGGCCAGCGCGGGCGCTGGGCCGCTGTAGTCCGGCCCAGCGTGCCAGCGCATAGGGTGCTGGCACCTTGGCAGTGTTGGCAGTGCAGGCGCAGGTGGCCAGAACTGCGGGCTAAAAGTTGTACTGCACCTGCACACCCATCGTGCGCGGGTCCAGCAGGCGCAGGTTGCGGTAGCTGCCAATCAGTGCGTCTTCAATGATGATGTTGGTCACGTTGTTGGCGTTGCTCAGGTTTTTCACCCAGGCCTTGACCTCTATCTTGTTGCCGGGGCCGGCAAAACGCATTTGCAGGTTGGTCACGCCCCAGCCGTTGATGCGGTCGGTGGGGGTGTTGAATTCGCGCGCAAAGTACTTGTCCTGCCAGACGTAGTCCAGGCGTGTGCTCATGGCCCAGCCGCTGCCGAACAAGGGCATGCTGTACTGCGCGCCGACCTTGATCTTGGTCTCGGGCGAATGCGGCAACTGGTTGCCGCCCAGGTTCACCGCCACCACGGGGGTCTTGCTGGTCAGACTTTGGCCCGGGTTGGATGCGTCCTCGCTGAGGAAGTCGCCAATGCGCGTGTTCAGCAGCGACAGGTTGGCGTCCAGCAGCCAGGCGCGCGTGGGCGCAAACAGCAATTCCACTTCGGCGCCCGAGGTCTGTGCGCCGACGTTGGACGTGGCCGTGGAGCCACTGATGCGCTGGCTGAGCTGCATGTTCTTGTAGCTGTTGAAAAACAGCGACGCGTTGGTGCGCAGCTTGCCCTCATAGGCCTCTGACTTCAGGCCCACTTCCAGCGCCTTGACGGTTTCTGGCTCGAAGGTCGGGCGGGTCGCATTGCCGGCATTGAAGCCACCGCCTTTGTAGCCGGTGGACAGGCTGGCGTAGACCAGCATGTCTTTGCTGGGCGCGTAGTCCATGGACGCGCGGCCGGTCCACCAGTCCCATTCCAGCGTCGGTCTTTGCGTGAAGGGCTGGGTGCCGGTGAGCACGATGTTGCGCGACAGCGTGTCGCGTTTTTCCTTGGTCCAGCGGGCGCCCAGGGTGCCGCGCATCGCGTCGTTCAGCTTCAACTGGCCTTCGCCAAACCAGGCATAGGCCTTGGTCGTGGCCAGCTTGGTTTCGCCGTTGATGAACCAGGTCTCGGGCGGCCGGCCAATGGCCTTTTGGAAGGCTTCAAAAATCGGGTGCCAGATGAAAAAACCGCCGTCACCTTCGCTGTCCAGGTAGAACAGGCCCGTGGTGTAGCTGAAGGCGCCTTTGCCACGCGAGGCAATGCGCAACTCGTGCGACTGGGTCTTGTTGCCGGCCGTAAAACTGTCGGTGGTCAGCAGCCGGTCGGTGGTGACCGTGCGGTCGCGCGACATGTTGTAGGTGATGGGCGTGGTGAAGCGAAAGGGCAGTGCCGAGTTGTCCCAGTCGGTGTTTTGCTCGGTGTCTGAACGCGAGAAGCCGCCCACGTAGCTCAGCGTGAAAGCGTTGAACTCATGGCTAATGTCCAAAGTGGCTGACTCTTGTTTGAGCTTGAAGGTGGCGTCAAAGTCGGCCGACACCGCGCGCAGGCTGCTGGGGTTGGGCGCACCGGCGTAGATGTTGGCGCCCGCCGGCACGATGGCCGGCGTCAAAAAGCCCACCGCCAGGCTGCGAAAGACCGTGGCGCTGTAGTCGGGCGAATCAGAGCCCAACTCATACGGGCTGCAGCCCAGCACCGGCACCGCCTTGCACTGGCGTTTGGTTTCGCGCGTGCGGCTGCTGTCTTCTTTGTAAGCGCCCAGCACCAGGTTGATTTCGGTGTTGTCGCCCAGGAACAGGCGCGTGGAACTGCGCAGGCTGTACTGGTCGCGGCCGTCAATGCTGTTGCCGGTGAATTCGTTCTTGGTGAAGCCGTCTTGTTTGAGCACATAACCGGCAAAACGCTGGCGCAGGTTTTGCGTGATGGGAATGTTGAGCACGCCGCCCACGCGCTTGTGGCTGTAGTTGCCCAGTTCCAGCGACAGGTTGCCGCCAAACTCACCCGTCGGCCGCTTGGTGAAGAGGGCCAGCGCGCCGCCCGTGGTGTTGCGGCCGAACAGCGTGCCTTGCGGGCCGCGCAGCACTTCTATGCGTTCCAGGTCATACAGCTCGTCTTGCGGAAAGTAGGCGATCGACGCACCATTCACCGCCAGGCCAATGCCGTTGTCGCCGCCGAGCGAGTTGTTGCCGATGCCGCGGATGGTGAAGCGGTCATTGCCCGTCAGCACCGCGTTAGGCACCGAGAACTGCAAGTCGGCCGCGCCAGTGATCTTGGCGCGCTCAAGGCTGTCGGCGGTGAAGGCACTCACCGCCACCGGCACGCTTTGCGCGGCTTCAGCGCGTTTGCGCGTGGTGATGACGATGGTTTCCAGCGGTGTGTCGCTGGCTGGGGCAGCGGCGGCGGCAGGTGCAGTCTGCGCGCTGGCGTGCAGCGGCCACAGCACCGCCAGGGCCGCCACCAGCGAGGCGGCAAGTAGCGTGGGCTTGGGCGCAAAGGGCGCTGCGTGGGGGTGCGTCATGGGTGTCTCCGGGGCTGCGGGGTAGTGGGCGCTTAGGGGCGCTTAGGGTCGCTTAGGGTCGCTTAGGGTCGCTTCGGGTGGCTGTAGACGGCTGTGCAGGCGAGCGCTGCGCGGCGGTCGCTCTTATCGTATAAACCGTCAATAAGGCTACGGCCGAGGTGCGGGCCTGTCAATAGCTATTTGACCGATGGTCAATAAGGTTTGGGGCTGCGCCACGCTTCAAGGCGGGCCGTAGAGCACGTCCATGACTTCCACAAAGTAGGGCCCCACATCACCGCCAAAAACCTGGCTCATGAAGACCGCGCTGACGCCGCGCGCCGGGTCGACCCAGAAGTGAGTGGACGCCGCGCCGCCCCAGAAATAACCCCCACGTGGCACGGCACCGGGGCTCTTGGCGGGCTCGTCGTAAGTGGCAAAACCCAGGCCGAAACCGAGGCCTTGTGCGGCCAGGGCCGAGGCCGCCAGCGCGGGCGCGTCGAGCTGGTTGCGTGTCATCTGCGCCAGGCCTTGTGCGCTGAGCAAACGTTGCCCATTGAGCGCACCACCGCCCAGCAGCATCAACATGAAGCGCTGGTAGTCGGCGGCGGTGCTGAGCAAGCCGGCGCCGCCAAAGTCAATGGCGCGGCGCCGTGCGAAGACGCTTTTGGCAGGGTCGTCCAGCAGGCCCAGTTTGCTGGGCCCGATGTCGGCCAATGCGCCACGGCGCAGCACCCTGCCGGCGCCGTCGATCTTGGACTCGCCGCCGTAAGCCGCCGTCAGGCGGACCAGCTGCGCGGCGGGCACCTCGAACCCGGTGTCAACCATGCCCAGCGGCGTGAAGATGCGCTGCGCCATGAAGTCGCGCAGCGGTTGTTTGGCCACCACGGCCACCAGGTGACCCAGCACGTCGGTAGCGTTGCCGTAGGTGTGGCGGCTGCCAGGCTGGTTGAGCAGGGGCAGCGAAGCGATGCGGCGCGACAGATCAGCGGCGGAGTCCACCGGCACCGAGCCGTCGCTGGGCACGACGGCGTTGCCACCGCCATGGTCGATGCCCTTTTGCACATAGAGCTTGATCACCGGGTGCGGCAAGGCTGAGAGGTAGCCCATGCCCGCCGTGTGGCGCAGCAAGTCGCGCACGGTGAGCGGCCGCTCTTGCGCCACGGTGCGCCATTGGGCGGCGGTGTGGCTGCCCTCATAGACCGGCGTGTGGGCAAATTCCGGCAGGTGTTTGGCCACCGCATCGTCCAGCGACAGACGTCCGTCTTCGACCAGCATCATCGCCGCCAGGCTGGTGATGGGCTTGCTCATGGAATAGATGCGAAACAGGTCGTCGGCACGGCTGGCGCGCTGGCGTTCCACGTCGGCCAAGCCGGCGACCACGGCCAGCAGCGGCCGGCCCTGGCAGCGCAGGTCAAACACCACGCCGGGCGCATGGCCGCGCGACACGGCCTGGCGCACCAGGGCTTCGGTCCTGGCCAGGCGTGCGGGGTCAAAACCGCAGTGGGCGTCAGGGGCCGGTGGGGCGGATGTGACGGTTGTGACGGATGTGCCAAAGGGCAGCGCGGCGCAGCTGGCCAGCAGCACCACACCGGCAGCGCACAGCCAGCAACGAATTGACAAGATCATCTTGGGCTCCAGGCCAAACCGGTGGACAGGCCTCAGTCGTTAATATATAAACCGTCAATAAGACTACGGCAGGCCCACGCCGGCTGCCAATCCGCAGCGAACCCCGGGGTGCCGAACAATCTGCCACCCCCCTGCACCGATGAACCCACCCACCGCCGCCCCCGACTTCCGCGCCTCCGAAGCCGAACTGCGCCAGCGCGCGCACGGCTGGACGCAGTCGGCCGTGTTCGCGCGTGAACACCCACACGGTCTGGCCATCCACAGCCAGCACGGCACGCGCAGCTTTTTGCTGTTGCATGCCAACGCCAACCGCATCGCCAACGCGCTGCGCCAACGTGGCCTGCAAGCCGGTGACGCGGTGGCGCTGATGTGCCGCAACCGGGCAGAGTTTGTCGAGGTCTTTTTGGGCTGCATGCGCAGCGGCCTGCTGCTCACGCCCATCAACAGCCAGCTCACGGCCAGTGAGCTGAACTACATCGTGGCTGACAGTGGCGCCAAGCTGCTGTTCATCGAAGCCGAGCTGCTGGCCGCATTGAGTGCAGCGCCGCCAGTGGCCGTGGTGGCCATTGGCGCGCAGGCTTACGACACGTTGTTGAACAGCGCCAGCGCCGACGATCTGGCCGACGCCAGCGCGGGCCGCTTGATGCTCTACACCTCGGGCACCACCGGCCGGCCCAAGGGCGTATTCAGGCACACGCCAGAAATCGTTGAGCCGCAGTTTGCCGGCAGCTTTGCCAACTACCAGCCGGGCGATGTGGCGCTGTGCTGCGGCCCGGCGTACCACTCGGCGCCACTGCTGTTTGACATACGCTGGCCGCTGGCCTCGGGCGTGCCTATCGTGCTGCTGGAAAAGTGGCACAGCGAAACCGTGCTCTCGCTGATCGAACAACACCGCGTCAGCCACGCCCACCTGGTGCCGCTGATGTTCCAGCGCCTGCTGGCGGTGCACGCCGACGTGCGCGCACGCGCAGACCTGTCGTCGCTGCGCTTTGTGGTGCACGGTGCCGCACCTTGCCCGGTGCCGGTCAAGCGCGCCATGATCGACTGGCTGGGGCCCGTGCTGACGGAGTACTACGCCGCCACTGAGGGTGGCAATGGCATCGTCATCACCTCACAAGAGTGGCTGCAAAAGCCCGGCAGCGTGGGCCGCATCGACCCCGCGCTGGGCCACCGCATCGTCGACGACGCCGGCCACGACGTGCCCGTGGGCAGCCCCGGCCGTTTGTTCTTTCGCGCCCCTGATGTCGGCCGCTTTGAGTACTTCGGTGACGAAGAAAAAACCCAAGGCGCCTACTGTGGTGACCACTTCACGCTGGGCGACATCGGCTACGCAGACGCCGACGGCTACTTCTTCCTGACCGGCCGCGCCGCAGAATGCATCATCTCGGGCGGCGTCAACATCTACCCGCGTGAAGTGGACGAAGTGCTGGCCCGCCACGCCGCCGTGGCCGATGTCTGCACGGTTGGCGCGCCTGACGAAGAGTGGGGCGAGCGTGTGGTGGCGGTGGTGGTGCCGGCCCCCGGCCACCGTGCGACACCCGCGCTGGCGCAAGCGCTGCTGGACCATGCGGCGGCGCACCTGGCGGGTTTCAAACGCCCGCGCCTGATCGTGTTTGACACGGCGTTGCCGCACACGGCCACCGGCAAGTTGCAGCGCAACCGCGTGCGCGAGCGGTTTTGGGTGGGGCGCGAACGCAGCATCTGAGTGCAGCGCGGCAAGCCCGGCCGCGCCCGTTCTTGGCCGTGCCTGCTGCGCCTGCTTTACTGCGCCTGCTCTTGGCATCCGGCGCCCAGGGTGCTCCAATGGCGAGGCCACAGCTGAGCAAGACGACCGTGCCGCGCTGCCACTCACTTCAAAGGTAAGGCCATGAAGACACCCAAGCCACCAGCCGGCACCAAAGGTGCAGCGTCCTACGCCGACCAAACCACGCCGGGTGGCCACGCGCGTTCACGGGCGCAACAGTTTGCTCGCCAGCGTGGCTTGCCTGCGGCCTCAGTCCCCGCGCCCCCTGCCACCACACCAGCGGCCGCGCCCAGCAAAGCCAGCCCCAAGCGGCGCGGCAAGGCCTGAGAGGCTGAGAGGCGCAGCGCCCATGAAAACCCCACGCCAGGCAACCCAAGTGCAAGCCGCGCCCCGCCAGGCGCCGACACAAGCTGCCTTTGCACCCTGGGGCGCCGCAAAGGGCCTCAGGGTGGTGGAGATCCCGGCACGCGGCGAGTCATCGTCCACACGTGCCTTGCTCAAGCAGCAAGTGGTTGAGGATTACCCCGAAGGCAAGGCCACCGCCCGCAGGCGCTACTTTGGCCAGCAGCGTGGCCTGCCGGCCCACACAAAGGGCGGCGACGTGGCGGCAACGAACGCCGCCTTGCCGTTGGCCCACACCAGAGCGGCGGCAAAAACGGCGGCCGAAATCGCAACCAAAGCGGCAAGCAAAGCGGCAACCAAAGTCGCCAGCAAAGTGGCAAATAACGCGGCGGGCCTGACTCCAGGCACCAAGCCAGGGCCAGACTTGGGCAATGATGCGCAAGCCTTTGCCACCGCCGCCAAATCGGCGCAGCCCGTGTGGCGTGACTTGGGCCCCACGCTGATCCCCCACGGCCAGACCTATGGCGAAGGCGAAGGTGCCATGCCTGCCGTGTCGGGCCGTGTGTGTGGCCTGGTGGTTGACCGCAGCAACCCTCACCACCTGGTGCTGTGTTCGGCCGGTGGCGGTTTGTGGGGCAGCCTGGACCGCGGTGCCACCTGGGCACCCTTGACCGACGAGCAGCCCACGCTGGTCATGGGCGCCATCGCGCAAGCAGCGTCGGCACCGGCCATCCTGTATGCGGCCACGGGTGACGGCGACGGCCAAATCCCCTACGGTGTGGGCCTGCTGCGCTCGGCCGACGCGGGCCGCAGCTGGGCCTTGGTGCCCAGCGCCGCGCTCACGGGACGGGGTTGTTTTGACCTGGCGGTGCATCCGAACAAGGCGTTGACCGTCTTCGTGGCTGCCGACACGGGCCTGTTTCGCAGCGTCGACGGCGGCCAGACGGTGCAGCGTTTGCGCGCGCATTTGTGCTGGAGCGTGTCGCTGCACCCCAGCCAACCCGACGAGGTGTTGGCCTGCTTTGGCGCCGGCCTGCTGCGCAGCACCGATGGCGGCGCCAGCTGGCTGGCCGTGAAGCTGCCACAAGCGCCAGTGGGCATGGCCTTTGACCGTCTGGAGGTCTGCCACGCGCCCAGCGACGGTGGCGTGGTCTACGTGGCCGGCGCGGCGGGCGGCCAGGCCATGTTGTGGCGCAGGTCCAAGTTGGGCGGCGCTTTCCATGCGCTGAACACACCGGCGCGCATGGACGTCGACCAAGCCTTCTACGACTGGTGCCTGGCCGTATCGCCACATGACCCGGGCCTGCTGATGCTGGGCGCGGTGGAGCTTTACCGGGGCCAGCTCGGTCAGGGCGACAAGCTCGGCGCGGGCGGCGCGAGTGGGTCAGGCGGCATGGCCTGGCGCAAGGTGTCGTCGCGCAAACAAGGCGACTCCATCCACCCCGACCAGCACTTTGTGGCCTTCGACCCAGCCACGCCAGGCCGACTGTACGCCTGCAACGATGGCGGCGTGTTTGGCACTCACGATCTGGGCGAACACTGGCAGTCCTTGAACCCCGGGCTGGGCATCACAGAATTCGAATTCCTGGCGCAGCTTGAATCGCAAGCGGACTGGCTGTTTGGCGGCACGCAGGACAACGGCTCACTGGCCATGGCCGGGCCGCGCCTGTGGAACCAGGTGGCGCTGGGCGACGGCGGGGACTGCGCAGCGCTGGACCGGGGTGCCGCCTCGGTGGTCTTCCACAGTTTTTACAACATGCCGCTGGAGCGCGCGCCCGCCCTGGGGGCTAACGCTTTTGCGTGGCAAGGCATAGGCCCGCGTGTGCCCAAAGACTACGTGTCGCAGTTCTACCCGCCCATGGAAGCGCGCGAGGGGCTGCTGGTCAAGGCGGGGCGCAGCGTCTGGGCGTCGGCGGACGACGGTGAGCATTGGAGCCAGCTGCTGCTGCCCACCTCGGGTGACGAAGAGCCTGACCTGGCCACCGCCATGGCCATCGTGGACGAGCACACCTTGCTCGTCGGCATGATGAGCGGGCGCCTGTGGCGCGCCGTGCGCGGGGGCACACACGGAACTGCACGCTGGGCCGATGCCAGCTTGATTGAACTCGCACAACTACCCGGTTATGTGAGTGACATCGTCGTCACCGACAGCCTGGGTCAGGCCCTGTGGCTGGCCTGTTCGCGCCTGGGTGTCGGGCACGTCTTTCGCTCCACCGACGGCGGCCAGACTCTGCTGGACCGCAGTGCCAACCTGCCCGACCTGGCCGTGAATGCGCTGGTCGTCGACCCGCTGGACGACCGGCGCCTGTATGCCGCCACCGACCGGGGTGTGTGGCGCACCCAAGACGCCGGCGTGACCTGGGCTTCGTTCAGCCAGGGGCTGCCCAACGTCATCGTGGGCGACCTCATCTTGCACCAGGCCACGCGCCGGCTGCGCGCGGGCACACGCGGACGCGGCGCCTGGGAATTGCAGCTGTGAGTCTGGGCTAAGCGGGCTAAGCGGGCGGACGCGCGGCACGACGTTGCAGCGCCAGGCGCAGGCGGTCGTGGCGGGCCGAGCTCAGCCCGTAGCGCAGCACGATGAGCAGCGAAATGCCCAGCACCGCGCTGGGCACCAGGGCATAGAGCACCCGCAGGCTCATGAGGGCCGATTCACTGGTCTCGCCCACCGCCTTGTAGCCCAGCCAGCCCAGGGCGTTGAGCGACGCGCCCTGCCCCACGGCCTGGCCAAGATTGGTGACCACGCCGGCCATGGCAAAGAGCAAGCCGGCGCGTGCCCTGCGGCTGATGGCGCTGTCGACGTCGGCGGCATCGGCCAGCATGGCCGCAGGCAACAAGTCCAGCGCACCAAAACAAAAGCCCTTGATGATGAACATGGTGGTGAACAGCGCCACGTCACCCCGCGACAAGAAAAACAGGCCCAGGTTGGTGGCAATGGCAATCACCATGCCGCCGGCCAGCGCCTGGTGTTTGCCGGTGTATTTGGCCACCCAGCGCCAGCAGGGCACGCCCACAAAGGCGCTGATGAAGTAGTAGACGTAGATGAGGCCCAGGTTGGGCACGCCGATGACGTCGCGCGCAAAAAACACCGTCAGCGTCTGGCGAAAAGTCTCGGCGCTGAAGCCCACAAAAAGCACCAGCAAGATGCAGCGCAGCGGCCCGTTGCGCCGCACCGCATGCCACTGCGCGCGAAAGTCCAGCGCGCGGGTGGCGGCGCCTTGCGCGGCCACCCGCGGCTCGGGGGTGAACTTCAGGTTGAGCACCACCACCAGGGGCAATACAAACAGCATCATCCAGCTCAGCGACGACAGCACGTCAGCCGACTTGGCACCCGCCTGGCCCAGCACGATGGCCGGCACCAGCGTCGAGATGATCAAACCGCCAGTGGAAAAAAACTGCCGTATCGACGAGATATGGGTGCGCTCGTCGTAGTAGGGCGAGAGCTCGGCACCCCAGGCGCGGTGCGGCACCTGGACCAGCGAAAAACCGGCGTACACCACGGCCAGCCAGAACAGGAAGTAGACCAGGCTGACGCCTTGCGGCGGGTGGAAGAGCAGGAACATGCCCAGCATCAACACCAACGAGCCGGCCACCAGCCAGGGCTTGCGCCGGCCAAAGCGGCTGCGCCAGCGGTCACTGGCCGAGCCGATAAAGGGGTCGACGACGATGTCGAGCACACGCGCCAGCATCATGGCCGTGCCCAGCGCAGCCAGCGACAGGCCCATCTCGCCCGAATAAAAGGGCGCCAGGTAGATGGTGAGTGGCAGGCCAATCGTGGCCAGCGGCAAGGCCACGGCGCCAAAGGCCCACACTGCCGGGGCCGACAGGGTGCTGCGCGGGGCTTCGCTTGCGGTCGAGGTCATACAGGCCTTGGGTAGATGGAGGGTGCGGCCAGGCGGCGACTCTATTAGACTATTCCTTAATAAGAAATTGCTCAGTGCTTCTACCCGGACACGCCCGATCGGCCAGGGTGTCGATTCTTATTGACTGTTAGTCTAATAACATGAGAATAGCGCCATGACACTGGCTGGCGGTTTTGTAGGGCTTCATCATGCGGGGCTGAAGGTGCGCAACCTGGCCGCTGCACAGCGCTTCTTTGAGCAAGCGGTGGGCTTGCATGCCCACCACACGGTGACTGCGGTCACTGCGGTCACCGCGGTTGGCGCCGTTGCTGCCGCACCCTGGCAGCAAGGCGTGTTGATGCAGGGCCCCAACGCGGCCATCACGCTCAAGGCCGTCACGGGTGAGGCACCCGAACAGCTGCGGCCGGTGAGCCGGGCCGGCATCACCCATGTGTGTTTGCAGTCCACCGCCGTGGCTGACTTGCACCAGGCCTTCGCCGCAGCCGGCGCCAGCTTTCACGGCGAGCCGGTCGACCTGGGCACGGGCTTTTTGTACTGCTATGCACGCGACCCCGAAGGCAATGTCATCGAGCTGGAAGGTTTCGCGCCGGTGTGGCCTGACCCCAAACCCTGGCTGGCGCATGTCTCCATCACCACGGCCGACTTGACGCGCCTGCGCGACTTCTACAGCCTCTTGCTGGGCAGCGCCGCGCACACCAGCACGCGCCTGGGGCCCAGGCGGCGCATGGACATCATCTCGGGCCTGCAAGGTACGCAGCTGCAAGCGGCGTGGCTAGCGGCGGGCAACCAGCAGTTGGAGCTGATCCAGTACTTCAACCCGGCCACGCGGCATGAGCCTGTGCCCGACGCCGAGGACACGCCCGGCTGGGGCCACCTGGCCTTCGAAGTGAGTGACCTTCCCACCGCCAAAGCGCATGCGCTGGCTTGCGGCGCGCAGCCGCTGCGTGAAGACCACGACGTGCACAGCGCCTGGCTGCGCGACCCCGACGGCAACCGCCTTTTGCTGCTGCAAATCACACCAGCCCAGGCCAGCCTGGCCATCCAGGCCCAGAGCCAACCGCACATCGTGGCGCAAGCCGCAACACTTCGAACCCAGGCCGCACCATGACGCCAGCCAGCCTTTCCCTTGCCGGCCGTGTGGCCCTGGTCACCGGGGCCTCGCGCGGCATCGGCCTGGCCAGTGTCAAAGCCCTGGCCGCGCAAGGCGCGCACATCGTGGCATTTGATCTGCCCGCAGCGCCGCTTGACGAAGCCGCCGCGCTGGCCCAGGCCAGCGGTGTGCGTTTTGTCGCCTGCCCGGGCAGTGTGGCCGTGGCGGCAGACTGGCAAAGCGCCATCGCGCACACGCTGCACGCCCTGGGCCGGCTCGACATCGTCATCAACAACGCCGGCATCTCGGGCCCCGTAGGCTCACTGCTGGAGTGCAGCGACGACAACTTCGACCAGGTCATGGCCGTCAACGCGCGTGGCGTTTTCCTGGGCATCAAACACGGCGCCAATGCCATGAAGGACAGCGGCGGCGCCATCGTCAACATCGCGTCGGTGTCGGGCATCGGCGGTGGGCGTTACACCATTGCCTACACGGCCAGCAAACACGCCGTGGTGGGCATGACCAAACTGGCGGCGGCCGAGTTAGCGCCGCTGCGCATACGCGTCAACGCCGTGTGCCCATCACCCACGGCCACCGAGATGATGTTTTCGATGGAGCGCAGCCGCTCGCCTGCCGACGACCCCGACGCCGTGCGCCGTGGCATGACGCGCCTGATCCCCATGGGCCGCTATGGCGAGCCCGACGAGATTGCCGCCGCCGTGCTTTTCTTGGCCGGCGACGCGGCCTCTTTCATCACCGGCGCCGTGGTGCCGGTGGACGGTGGCCTCAAGGCCGCTTGAACCGGGACAGCCATGGACCTCAGACTCAAAGGCAAACGTGCACTCGTCACTGGCGGCAGCCGTGGCATTGGCCTGGCGGTGGTGCAAGCCCTGGCCGCTGAAGGTGCGCATGTTGCGCTGTGTGCACGCGGTGAACCAGGCGTGGCCGCCGCCGTGGCCAGCGCGCGCTCGCTGGGTGTACCGGCCTATGGCCAGGCGCTGGATGTGCGCGACGCGGCGGCCGTGAAGGCCTGGTTCGAGGGCGCCGTGGCCCAGTTGGGCGGGCTGGACATCGTGGTCAGCAATGTCTCGACCCGGCCCACCGCCACGGGTGAAGCGATGTGGCGTGACGCGCTGGAATCCGACCTGCTGCACCACGTGCGCATGGCCGAGTTGAGCTTGCCTGTGCTGGCCAGCGGCAACGCGCCCAGCCTGCTTTTCATCAGTTCTATCGCGTCGGTGCTGACGCAGTTGCCGCCCAAGGAAGAAGCTTACGGCGCGATGAAGGCCGCGCTCATCAACCTCACAGGCCAATTGGCTGGCAGGCACGGGCCGGCAGGGGTGCGCGTGAATGCGGTGTCACCCGGGCCCATCTTCCACGAAGGCGGTGAATGGGACATCAACCGGGTTGAACAGCCCAAGCTGTTTGCCTTGGCCCAACGTTTGTCGTCGCTGGGGCGCCTGGGCACACCGCAAGAGGTGGCGCAGGCGGTGGTGTTTTTGTCCAGCCCGGCGGCCGGCTACATCACTGGCGCCAACCTGCGCATAGACGGCGGCACGGTCAAGAGCGCGAACTTCTAGCGCGAACTTCTGGCGCCAACTACTAGCGCCAACTACTAGCGCCAACTACTAGCGCCAATGTTCAGCACCCTGTTTCAGCTCAGGCCGGGCGCTTTTTTTTCGCCGCCCTCGCGACTTTCCCAGGTGCCGCCGGCTTGGTGGTCTTTGAGCTCGACGCAGACTTCGCTTTGGCCTTGCTTGCGCCATGTACTTTGGCCAGCGCGTCCATGCCGCCCAGCAGCAGTGTCACGCAGATGTCGGTGGCAAAGTCGACGTCACCGTGTGAACGCGACAAGTGCTGCGCAGCGGCCTCGGTCATGGCCATTTGCATGTCCACGGCCGACAGGGCCACGTCAGCGGGCAACTGGTATTCGCGCGACACGCGGTGTGCAAAGTAGCGCATGGCTTCTTCGCGGCTGTCCAGGTGCTTTTCGGCCACGCTGCGCGCCACCGTGGTCTCGGCCCACAGGCGCTGCAAAAGCGCACCACGCTCTTTGACGTGTTGCACGTAGATGCGTGTCGTGCGCCGCACCAGGTCACCAAAGTTTTCTGAGGCGCGCACTTCGCCAATCTGGCGCGCGCGCAGCACGTCAAGTTCACGTTCAAGCAGCGCGCGCAAGAGGTCGTTGCGGTTGGGAAAGTAGTTGTAGATCAGCGCTTTGCTGATGCCGGCTTCACGGCCAAGGCGCTCCATCGAGACCTCGGTGAAACCTTCGTCCAGGATCAGCCGCGCCGCGCAGTCCAGGATTTGCGAGGCGCGCGCTTCGGGGGCCAGGCGCTGGCGGCGTTTTTTTTCCGGCGCCGCACTGGGCCTGGCGGACTTGGCGGCTTTGGCAGGCTTGGCAGGCTTGGCAGCCAGGCGCGCCTTGGCCGGCGCGCGGGCGGCAGAAACGGCAGTGCGTGAAGGCATGGGGGTGGCCTGTTATTGACTGTTTGTCCAATTATGCGATTATCGGCGCCGTTTTGCAGCAAGCATCCAAGGCACGCAGGCACCCATGAAGCTGACATTCGGCGCGCAGGAGCAAAGCCCCATCGCCGCGCATTTTCCACGGGAAGCCCCTGACCGCAGCAGCACTGCCGACGCGCCGTGCTGGGCGAAGCTGTTGCGCCGTGCTTTGGGTGTCTTGAGTCTGCCGTGATGGCGGCTGCCCCACTGGCGCAAGAGTGGCTGCACGGCCCTTGGCGCTGCCCCGTCAACCACTCAAGCGCTGAGGCCGGCAGCATCCACAACCCAGCCACGGCACAAGCGCTGGGTTTTCGCGGTGGCGCGGTGGCGGGCTCCATCCATCTGGAGCAATTCTTGCCGCTGTTGGAGCAGCGCCTGGGGCAGCGTTGGCAGCGCACGGGTTGCATCTCGATGGGCTTTCGTCAAGCCAGCATCGACGGCGAACCGGTGCGCGCCAGTGTGGCTGTGCAGCCCAATGCCCAGGGCCAGTGGGCGCTGGCCATGCGCACTCAAAAGGGCCTGTTGGTGATGGACGGTAGCGCCACTGCCTCGGCCGATGCACAAGGTGCCGTGCGGCGCTGGTTGCAGCGCTGCAAGCCAGGCGCGCCAGCACGAATGCTGGCCGCCGTGCCGGTGGGTCTTGCGCTGGGGCCGCTGCCGGCGCGCGTGCGCATGGCCGACATCACACGGCGGTTGACCGACATCACCGAGCCCAGGCCCGAGTTCACCGACGCCACGCGCTTTGGCGGCTGCGTGGCGCCGCTGTCGGCGGCCGTGCATGCGCTGCGGGTGCTCGAGTCAGCGTTGCCGCTGGCTGGCGGCCCTTTTGTGGGCCTGTTTGGTGCCATCGAATGGCAATACCTGAATGGCCCCGTGTTGGCCGACCACGACTACACGGCCAGCGGCCGCGTGTTGGCCATCACCGACTCGCCGCGCAGCGAAATGCTGTGGCTAGCGAGCACTCTGCACGACCCCGCCACTGGCACCGACGTGGCACGCATGCTGATGCTGTCGCGCCTGCTCAAAAACTCTTCACCCTTGTGGACCACCACCGACTCACCATGAACCCTGCCAACGCTTTGTCTTCGCTGTTGATGCTGTGCACCTTGCTGGCCTTGCCCGCTGGCGCACGCGCCGCACCCGTCGACGCCCCCGAACTGGCGCAGCCCGGCAGCTTTGCCGTGGGCTTGCGACGGCTGGACTTTGACGCCGGCAGCGTCATCGACATCAGCGCCGTCACACCCGTGCAGATGCTGCGGCGCTTGTCGGCACGTGTCTGGTATCCGGCGCTCGCCACGCCAGGCACGGCCGGTGCTGCGCGCGACTTGGTGCAAGAACTGCAAAGCCTCCCTTGGCGCCCGCTGGCCGGCGCGCCGCTGCGTGTGAGCACACCATCGGTGGCCACACCCGACGCCGCACCCCACCCGCAAGGCCGCTGGCCGGTGGTGGTGATGTCGCACGGCCTCATGGGCTGGGCCGGCACGCTCAGCGCGCTGGCTGAGCACCTGGCTTCGCGCGGCTACGTGGCCGTCAGCATCGAACATGGCGACGACAGCCCACCGGCTGCGGCCGAGCCACTCAAAGCCGCCTTCTATCTGCGCCCGTCAGACCAGTTGGCCACGCTGCAAGAACTGCAGCGCGTGCAAGCCACGCCAGGCCACTTTTTGCACCAGCGCCTGGACCTCGAGCGCGTGGCGCTGTTTGGTTACTCGATGGGCGGCTACGGCGCCCTGGTGAGCGCTGGCGCGCGCGTGGCCAGCGACGGCATGGCTTACGGCTACGTGCCGCATCAGGCGCTGTCGCGCTACGCCAGCAGCGCCACCGACGCGGCCGCGAACGCCGCCACAAACGTCTCCCCACCCGTGCGCATCGCCGCCGTGGTGGCGGTGGCGCCGTTTGGTGGCCAGCGTGGCATTGGCGCGCTCAAAGCGGCGGGGTTGGAGGCGGTGCGTGCGCCCACGCTTCTGGTGGTGGGCGACGAAGACGATATCTCGGGCTACGCCGACGGCGTGCGCTCTATCTGGGACGGCCTGCGACGTTCAAACCGCTGGTTGCTGGTGTACGAAAACGCACGCCACAACATCGGCGCCAATGGCATGCCGGCTGGCGCGCCGAATGACTTTCGCACCTGGAGCTACTTTGAAGAGCCGGTGTGGCGGCGTGACCGCATCATCGACATCAACCGCCATTTCATCACCGCCTTTTTGGACCACACCCTGCGCGGAGACGCCAGCCGCGCGGTGATGCTGCAGCCCATCAAACCGCGTGCCAACGATGGCGCCTGGCCCGAAGCCTTTGGCACCCCCGCCACTGGTGGCTATGCGGGCCCGCCCAGCGGCACCATCGACCACTGGACTGGTTTTCAGCGGCGCTGGGCAGTGGGTTTGCGACTCGAGCACCGCGCCGCGCAAGGGTCGCCTTAGGTCACTGCGGCGGATGAAGACCAGGTCGATGACCAGGAATTCGCCTGCGCCTTGCAGCCGCTGGAACTTTTGCGAGAAGCCAGGCGCGGCAGGCACGTCGAGGCGCAGGGCTACAGGAGACAACGTGTTCAGGGCGGTTTCCACCGAAGCGCAGGTGGACTCGATGGCGTCGCCAGCCACCAGCGCCACGGCATCGATGTCGCTCAGCTCTTCATGCGTGCCAAAGGCCGCGCTGCCACCTTCCCAGGCGGCGTCAACGGCGGGCAGTTCTTGCAGCGTGCTTTGCAGCGGCGCCAGCAGTGGCGCGAGACTGATGGTGTCCATCACGTCAGCGCCTCACGTCAGCGCCTCAAACCAGCACGTCACGCCAACGCCACACGCCGCCGCTGCACGGCCAGCCATACCAGCGCCGCTGTCACCAACGTGATGGGCAACAGCGAGCCCAAGTTCAGCCAGGCCCAGCCCTGCGTGGTGATGAGCGCGCCGGAAGAAAACGAACTCAGCGCCATGGTCCAGAAGACGCAGGTGTCCATCACACCCTGGGCGCGGTTTTTCTCTTCGGGGCGGTAGTTCTGCGTGAGCAAGGTGCTGCCGCCGGTGTAGAGAAAATTCCAGCCCACACCCAGCACAAACAGCGCGATCAAAAACTGCATCAGGTCGACACCACTCAGCGCCACCACCACACACACGAGGTTGAGCGCCGCACCCACCAGCATCACCGGCACGACGCCAAAACGCTTGATCAGGTGGCCGGTGAAAAAGCTGGGCACAAACATGCCCAGCACATGCCATTCCAGCACCAGGGCTGCGCTCTCAAACGGGTGTTTGCATTGCTGCATGGCAATGGGCGTGGCTGCCATCAACAGGTTCATGACGCCATAGCCCAAAGCGCCGGCCATGATGGCCACGACAAAACCCGGCTGGCGCGCCAGCTCGGCCAGCGGCCGGCCCGTGGCCGCGCCTGACAGCGGCGGCACATGCTCGGGAAAGCGCACGAAGGACATGACGATCAAACCCAGTACCGCCACGCCCACCAGCGCCAGGTAGGCGCCGGCAAAAGGCACCGCCATCCAGCTGCGGGTGGTGTTGGCCAAGTTGGGCCCGATGAAGGCGCCCGCCACACCGCCGGCCAGCACCCACGACAGCGCGCGTTCCTTGAAGGCCGGCGCCACCAGCTCAGGCCCGGCAAAACGGTAGAGCGCCGCGTTGGCGCTGTAAAAACCCGCCACCACCGTGGCCGCCACCAGCAGCCAAAAGCTGCTGATGCTGACGGCCAGCGCGCACAGCGCGGCCGACACCGCAGCCACCATCAGGCCAACCTGGAAAGAACGTTTGCGCCCCACGCGCGCTTGCAGCCGCGCCACTGTCATGGCCGAGAGTGCCGCGCCAACCACGTAGCCGGTGACGGGCAAGGTGGCCATCCAGCCCCAGGGCGCCAGCGACAGGCCCACCAGGCCGTTGATGGCGATGAAGGTCACGTTGTTGGTCAGAAACAGTGCTTGGCACAGGGCCAATAAAAATAGGTTGCGGTTCATGGGCCGCAGTGTCTCACCCTGTTGCGCGCAAGCCGCTGCACGGCGCCGGTCAGCCGTTGCGGCACTTGCCGCGTTGAGGTTTCAAGCGCAAGCTGTATCGATTGTTTGCCGCCGTGAGCGATGCCACATCTCCCGTGCATGAAGGAAAGAAAGCACCCGTTTGGGCGTTTGATCAAAGCCAAGCTCGGCGCAGAATGAATCATGCTGAGTTCATATCGCCGCTGGCCCGTTTGAGAGGGCTGGTAGCCGGAAAGCTCTGATGGAGTCTGGGCCCGTAAAGCCGGGGCTTCATCAGAACTTCCCAGGCGCGGTTTGAGGTTGGGTCGTCCTCCTCACCGTGTGCTGGAAGTCTTTTCCGGAGCCCGCACATGGATGTCATTGGCCACTTTGCCGCGCGCTTTGAGCGCACCCGCGAAGAAGAAATCTCGCTCGAGGACTACCTCGCCGAGTGCAAACGCAACCCGCTGGCCTACGCCACCGCCGCCGAGCGCATGCTCAAGGCCATTGGCGAGCCAGCCACGGTGGACACGCGCAACAACCCGCGCCTGAGCCGCTTGTTTGCCAACAAGGTGATCAAGGTCTACCCGGCCTTCGCCGAGTTCTACGGCATGGAAGACGCCATCGAACAGGTGGTGTCCTACTTCCGCCACGCCGCGCAGGGGCTGGAAGAGAAAAAGCAGATCCTCTATCTGCTGGGCCCCGTGGGCGGTGGCAAGAGTTCCATCGCCGAGCGACTGAAACAGTTGATGCAGGACGTGCCCTTCTTCGCCATCAAAGGCAGCCCGGTGAATGAGTCACCGCTGGGGCTGTTTGACGCGGTTGAAGACGGCGCCATTTTGGAAAGCGAATACGGCATTCCGCGCCGCTACCTCAACCGCATCCTCAGCCCCTGGGCGGTAAAGCGGCTGGACGAGTTTGGCGGTGACATTCGCAAGTTCAAGGTCGTCAAGCGCCACCCCAGCATCTTGAAGCAGGTGGGTATCAGCAAGACCGAGCCGGGCGATGAAAACAACCAGGACATCAGCAGCCTGGTGGGCAAGGTGGACATCCGCAAGCTCGAGAGCTTCAGCCAGGACGACCCCGACGCCTACAGCTACAGCGGCGGCCTGTGCCTGGCCAACCAGGGCCTGCTGGAATTTGTGGAAATGTTCAAAGCACCTATCAAGGTGCTGCACCCGCTGCTGACCGCCACGCAAGAAAGCAACTACAAAGGCACCGAAGGTTTTGGCGCGATACCGTTTGACGGCATCGTGCTGGCGCACAGCAACGAAAGTGAGTGGAAGACTTTCCGCAACAACAAGAACAACGAAGCCTTTTTGGACCGCATCTACATCGTCAAGGTGCCGTATTGCTTGCGTGCGAGTGAAGAGATTCACATCTACGAAAAGCTGCTGCGCAACAGCAGTCTGGCCGCCGCCACCTGCGCGCCTGGCACGCTGAAGATGATGAGCCAGTTTGCGATGTTGACGCGACTCAAGGAGCCCGAGAACAGCAGCCTGTATTCCAAGATGCAGGTCTACGACGGCGAGAATCTGAAGGACACCGACCCGCGCGCCAAGAGCTACCAGGAATACCGCGACTACGCCGGTGTCGACGAAGGCATGAGCGGCATCAGCACACGCTTTGCCTACAAGATCTTGAGCAAGGTTTTCAACTTCGACAACACCGAGGTGGCGGCCAACCCGGTGCACCTGATGTACGTGCTGGAGCAGCAAATTGAGCGTGAGCAGTTCCCCAAAGAAACCGAAGACAAGTACGTCGGCTTCATCAAGGAATTGCTGGCGCCGCGCTACGCAGAATTCATCGGCAAAGAAATCCAGACCGCTTACTTGGAGAGTTATTCCGAGTATGGCCAGAACATCTTCGACCGCTACGTGACCTATGCCGACTACTGGATTCAGGACCACGAGTACCGCGACACCGACACCGGTGAAGTCTTCGACCGGGGCAGCCTCAACGCCGAGCTGGAAAAGATCGAAAAGCCGGCCGGCATTGCCAACCCCAAAGACTTCCGCAACGAGATCGTCAATTTCGTGCTGCGCGCACGCGCCAACAACCAGGGCAACAACACGGTGTGGACGAGCTACGAGAAGCTGCGCACAGTCATCGAAAAGAAGATGTTCAGCAACACCGAAGAGCTGTTGCCGGTGATCAGCTTCAACGCCAAGGCCAGCGCCGACGAAGCCAAGAAACACGAAGACTTCGTGACGCGCATGGTGGCCAAGGGCTATACACAAAAGCAGGTGCGGCTCTTGTGCGAGTGGTATTTGAGGGTGCGCAAGTCAAGCTGAACGGCAAAGGCTCATGTGCAACAAATAATCGACCGCCGCTTAGCAGGCAAAAACAAATCGATAGGCAATCGAGAACGTTTCCTGCGCCGCTACAAAGAGCAGATCAAGGAAGCCGTCAAGCGCGCCATTGACGGGCGCGGCATCCGCGACGTGGAGCGTGGCGAAGACATCCACATCCCCAAAAAAGACCTGAGCGAACCCGTCTTCGGCCACGGCCAGGGAGGTGTGCGCGAAACCGTGCACCCGGGAAACCAGGACTATGTGCGCGGTGACCGCATTGAGCGCACCAAAGGTGGCCAAGGCAGCGGCAGCGGCAAAGGCCAGGCCAGCGACAGCGGCGAAGGTGAAGACGACTTTGTCTTTGCTCTGTCCAAAGAAGAATTCATGCAGGTCTTTTTTGAAGACCTGGCGCTGCCGCACCTGGTGCGCACGCAACTGGCCGAGGTGCCCGAATACAAAACCCACCGCGCCGGCTACAGCAATGACGGCACGCCCAACAACTTGCATGTGGTGCGCAGCATGCGCGGCGCTTTGGGCCGGCGCATTGCGCTGGGCATGGCGCCGCGGCGTGAACTGCAAGAGATGGAAGAAGAGCTGGCTTTGTGCAAGCGCGCCTTGCGGCCTGGCGACGCGGTGGCTGAAGCCCACATCAAAGACTTGCAAGAGCAAATTGCGCTGCTGCGCGCGCGGGTTGAACGCATCCCCTTCCTCGACCCCATAGACCTGCGCTTTCGCAACCGCGTGAAAGTGCCGGTGCCCACCAGCAAGGCAGTCATGTTCTGCCTGATGGACGTGTCGGGTTCGATGGACGAAGGGCGCAAAGAACTCAGCAAACGCTTTTTCATCCTGCTGTACATGTTCTTGACGCGGCACTACGAAAAGATAGAACTGGTTTTCATTCGCCACCACACCCAGGCCGCTGAAGTGGATGAGCAGAACTTTTTCCACGCCCGCGAAACCGGCGGCACCGTGGTCAGCAGTGCGCTGGTGCTGATGGAAGAAATCATCAAGGCACGCTTCAACCCGAGCGAGTGGAACATCTACGGCGCGCAGGCCAGCGACGGCGACAACTGGCACCACGACAGCGGCCGCTGCCGTGAGTTGCTCAACGACAAACTGCTACCCCTGGTGCGCTACTTTGCCTATGTGCAGGTGGCCGAAGAAGAGCAAAACCTGTGGCAGGAATACATGCAGTTGCAAGGCGCCAACAAACACTTTGCGATGCGCAAGGCGACTGAGCCGAGCCAGATTTATCCCGTCTTCAGGGATCTGTTCAAGAAAGAGGGAGCGAAAGCAGCATGAACCGAACCACCCCCGAAAGCGCCTGCGGCGCTCCCCCTCAAGGGGGCGACGCCAGTGGCCCGGCAAAGCCGGATCCACGGCGCCCACTTGGTAGCGTGGCCTAAATGAAGATTCGACCCCTCTCGCTCGAACAGCCCCTGCCCTTGGCTGAGCGGCCCAGTGAACACCTGCCCGCGCCCAGCGACTGGAGCTTTGATCTCATCGAGCGCTACCACCGCATCATCAGAGCCACGGCCGAGCGCTTCGGTCTGGACACCTACCCCAACCAGCTGGAAATCATCACGGCAGAGCAGATGATGGACGCCTACGCCAGCGTGGGCATGCCGGTGAATTACCGCCACTGGAGTTACGGCAAGGAATTCATCGCGACTGAGAAGAATTACAAACGTGGCCACATGGGCTTGGCCTACGAGATCGTCATCAACAGCAACCCTTGCATCAGCTACCTGATGGAAGAAAACACCATGCCCATGCAGGCGCTGGTGATTGCCCATGCGGCTTATGGCCACAACAGTTTCTTCAAAGGCAACTACCTGTTTCGCATGTGGACCGATGCGTCGTCCATCATTGACTACTTGGTCTACGCGCGCAATTACGTCACCACCTGCGAAGAAAAGCATGGCCTGGACAAGGTTGAGTCCTTCATCGACAGCTGCCATGCCCTGAGCAACCACGGCGTCGACCGCTACCGCCGCCCCAGCCGCAAGAGCCTGGCGCAAGAGCTGGCCGACCGCGTCGACCGTGAGGCTTATGCACAACGTCAGGTGAATGACCTGTGGCGCACGCTGCCACGCCGCGCCGAGAAAGAAGGCGCCGCACCCGAGGCCAAGCGCTTCCCTGAAGAGCCGCAAGAAAACCTGCTCTACTTCATCGAAAAAAACGCGCCGCTGCTCGAACCTTGGCAGCGCGAAATTGTGCGCATCGTGCGCAAGGTGGCGCAGTACTTTTATCCGCAGCGCCAGACGCAAGTCATGAACGAAGGCTGGGCCACCTTCTGGCACCACAAGCTGCTCAACACCATGTACGACGACGGCTTTTTGACCGACGGCGTGATGATCGAGTGGCTCAAGTCACACACCAACGTCATCTACCAGCCGCCGGTGGGGCACAAGGCCTACAGCGGCATCAACCCCTATGCGCTGGGTTTTGCGATGTACACCGACATCAAGCGCATCTGCGACAAGCCCGACGAAGAAGACCACGCCTGGTTCCCCGACATCGCCGGCAAGCCCTGGTTGCCCACGTTGGACCACGCCATGCGCAACTTCAAGGACGAGAGTTTCATCGGCCAGTATTTGTCGCCCAAGTTGATGCGTGAGCTGCGCCTGTTTGCCATCCACGACGACGAAAAAGAGAGTGAGCTCGAAGTCAGCGCCATCCACGACGACAGCGGCTACCGGCGCGTGCGCGAATCCTTGTCGCGCCAATACGATTTGGGCTCGCGTGAGCCCAATATCCAGGTCTGGAACGTCAACCTGCGCGGTGACCGCAGCCTCACGCTGCGCCACTTCCAGCACAACGACAGGCCCTTGCACGACAGCGGCCAAGAGGTCATGAAACACGTGGCGCGGCTGTGGGGTTTTGGCGTGCAGCTGGAAAGCACCAACGCCAAGGGCGAGGTGACCAAGAGCTTCAGCGTGCCCGCGCCGGCCTCAACATAGTCACGTTGGCGCATCTGTCTTTGCGCCAGGTTTGCAGTGCTTTACGCCGCAGCGACTGGTTTGGCCTGAGTATTCGTGCACCGCAAACCGCAGTCCAAAGACCATGCAAGCTGACCTGCTGACCCGACCCGCCCCACCACCCGCGTCGATGGAATTGAAGACGGTGAGCGCGCTCAGTGCGGCTGCCGCGCTGGCCTCTGTCGCCGCTTGTGGCGGTGGTGGTGGTGAAGCCGCACCCTTGGCGCCGCCGCCGCCACCACCGGCCGCACCCACCGCCGCTCAGGCCTCGCGCTTCCTGGCTCAGGCCAGCTTTGCGGCCAGCGACGCAGAAATCGCACGCGTGCAAGCCATCGGCACCAGCGCCTGGCTTGACGACCAGTTCACGCAGCCACGCACACAAAGCCACTACGACTGGATGCTGGCACGCGGTTATGCCGTGGATACCAACATCAACAACTTCAGTGGCACTGAAAACACGCTGTGGCGCAAGCTTATCTCGTCGCCCGACCTGTTGCGCCAGCGCCTGACGCTGGCGCTGAGTGAGATCTTCGTCGTCTCCATGGCCGGCCTGCCGGTGGCCTGGCGTGGCTTTGTTGCCGCCAACTTCATGGACACGCTGGAGGCCAACGCCTTTGGCACCTACCGCACGCTGCTTGAAGCGGTGTCGCTGTCGGCTGGCATGGGCCTGTACCTGAATATGCGCGGCAATCAAAAGGAAGACGCGGTGACCGGCCGTGTGCCCGATGAAAACTACGCGCGTGAGGTGCTGCAACTGTTTTCCATAGGCCTGGTGGAACTGGCGGTAGACGGCACACCGCGCGGTGGTGTGCTCACCGACACCTATGGCCAGGACACCATCACCGGCCTGGCGCGGGTCTTCACGGGCTGGGACTTTGACGGCTACAGCCGCATAGAAACCAGCTGGGCGCAGCGCCCCATGGTGCTTAACGCGACGCGGCATTCCACGCTGGCCGCGACGTTTCTGGGCAGCACCATCGCGGCCAACACCGAAGGCCGCGCGGCCTTGATGATGGCGCTGGACACGATTGCCAACCACGCCAATGTGGCCCCCTTCATTGGCCGCCAACTAATCCAGCGCCTGGTCTCCAGCAACCCCAGCGCGGCCTATGTGGGGCGTGTGGCGGCGGCCTTCAACAACAACGGCGCGGGCGTGCGCGGCGACCTCAAGGCAGTGATCAAGGCCGTGCTGCTGGACGACGAAGCGCGCCGTGACCCAAGTGCTGCCGACACCGCACGCGGCAAGCTGCGTGAACCCATCGTTCGTTTTGTGCAGTGGGCTCGCACCTTCGGCCTTGGCTCGCCCACCGGCTTGTGGAACATCGGCAACCTGTCCGACCCAGCTGCGCGCCTGGGCCAAAGCCCGCTGCGTTCGCCTTCGGTGTTCAACTTCTACCGGCCGGGTTATGTACCACCCAACTCGGCGTTAGGCACGGCCAACATCACGGCGCCTGAATTCCAGATCACCAATGAGTCTACGGTGGTGGGCTGGGCCAATTACGCGCAAAGCTTTGTGGCGCGTGCGCCTGGTGAAACCATTGCCGACTACGGCCGTGAGATCGCCCTGGCCAGCGACGCCAACGCGTTGGTGCGCCGTGTCTCGCTGCTGCTGGCCGCTGACGGCCTGGCGGCCGACACGCTGGCCACCATCACCACGGCGGTGGCCAGCATCAGCGACGCCAGCGACGCCGGCAAGCTCAACCGCGTTTACGCCGCCATCCATTTGGTGCTGTGTGCGCCTGAGTACCTCGTGCAGATCTGAAAGAGCAGCACCATGAGCCACAAACACCCTGCCCCCACACGCCGCGAATTCCTGCGCCGCGCCAGCAGCTTGTCCGTTGCCGGTGTCGCCGCGCCTTGGGCGCTGAACCTGGCGGCCATGGCAGAGGCTGCGGCGCAATCGGCGGCCGACTACAAGGCCCTGGTCTGCGTCTTCCTGTACGGCGCCAACGACCACGGCAATACGCTGGTGCCCTATGACACCAACAGCTACAACGCCTACGCCGCCATACGCACCGGCATTGCCACGCCGCGCGATTTGCTGGCCGCCACCGCGCTGACGCCGAGTGTGGCTCTGCCCAATTCGCGCCAGATGGCGCTGGCGCCAGAACTGGCGCCGCTGAAGACGCTGTTTGACGCCGGGCGCATGGGCGTGCTGCTCAACGTGGGCACGCTCATCCAGCCCACCACGCTGGCGCAGTACAACGCCAAGAGCGTGCCGCTGCCGCCCAAACTCTTCTCGCACAATGACCAGCAGTCGGTGTGGCAAAGCTCTTTGCCCGAAGGTGCCACGTCGGGCTGGGGCGGGCGCATCGGCGACTTGTTTTTGTCGGGCAACACGAAGTCCACTTTCACCTGTGTGAATGTCAGTGGCAACGCGGTCTACATGAGCGGCGGCAGCGCCGTGCAGTACCAAGTCTCGCCCTCGGGCTCGGTGGCGTTGCGTGGTGCGCAGGCGCCGCTGTTTGGCTCGGCCGCGTGCAGCGCTGCGCTGCGCTCTTTGGTGACCGCGCCGCGCACGCACCTGATGCAGGCCGAGCACACACGTGTCATGGCGCGCGCCATTGAAGCCGATGCGTCGCTGACCACCGCGCTGGCTGCGTCACCCGCGCTGACGACGGTGTTTGACAGCACCAACCCGCTGGCCATGCAACTGCAAATGGTGGCGCGCACCATAGGCGCGCGCAGCGCGCTTGGCGCCAAGCGGCAGGTGTTTTTTGTCTCCATGGGCGGCTTTGATCTGCACGACTTTTTACCCACGCAGCACCCGGGTTTGTTGACGCAAGTGGGCGCGGCGCTGAAGAGTTTTTACGACGCCACGCTGGAGCTGGGCGTGGCGCAGCAAGTCACCGCATTCACCGCCAGCGACTTTGGCCGCACCCTGAGCAGCAACGGCGATGGCAGCGACCATGGCTGGGGCAGCCACCACTTCTTGGTGGGCGGCGCGGTCAATGGCGGAAGGTTCCACGGCCAGTTGCCTTCCGTCACCGTCAACGGCCCCGACGACGTGGGCCAGGGCCGTTTGCTGCCCACCACCGCAGTCGACCAATTGGCGGCCACGCTGGCCAGCTGGATGGGTGTCAGCGACACCAACTTGGCTCTGGTGGCGCCCAACATCGGCCACTACAGCGTGCGCAATCTGGGGCTGCTCAGCTGATGCGCTTTTCGCCCGCGCGCGCCGCGCATTCGAAGCGGTTGTCAAAGTAAGCGCGCTGTCCACGCAGCCATTGCCAGGCGCTCTCGCTCAGATAGGCCGGCACAAACAGGAAGCCCCAGCGTTCGTACTGCCGCACATGCACCTGTTCGTGGGCGCGCAGCAGCGCCAGGTGGGCCGCGCTGCGGCCCAGGATGACGTGGCCAAAGGTGATGCCGTCCATGGGCCAGGGCAAGCGGGCCAGGGCGCCGCCGCTGAATTCCAGCGTGCCTTGCCGGGCTTGCACGCGGCCGCCGCAGGCCAGCATGCAAGTGCCCAGCAGCAGGCCCAGCAATGACCACGGGGCGGGCCACAAGATGCGCCACAAGATGCGCCACAACGGTGGCTGCGGCATCCGCAGCATCACTTTACGGTGTCGCTGATCTCGATCTGCACGTCCTTCGTGCCCACCGGCAC